>NZ_JAVETM010000062.1:0-11512 GCF_034006065.1 Desulfobotulus sp.
CGACGGCCGCCTCACCTATCTCAACCAGGCAGGCCGTCGCATGGCAGGCTGGGGGCAGGACGAAAGCCTGGATCAGAAAACCATTGCAGACCTCCACCCCGCCTGGGCTCTGGAAAAAATCCGTAAAGAGGGCATCACAACTGCCAGGCAAAAGGGAAACTGGGAAGGAGAAACGGCTGTTTACCATCGGGAAGGACGGGAAATTCCCGTGTCCCAGGTCATCCTTGCCCATCGGGGAAAGGATGACAGGCTCCATTATCTTTCCACCATCATGCGCAACATCAGCGAGCGGAAACGCACGGAAGAAGCCTTACGCAAAAGCGAAAACCTGCTCAGCAGCATCTATCGCGCAGCCCCCACAGGGATCGGGATGGTGAGCAATCGCATCCTCATGACCATCAATGACAGAGTCTGCGAAATGACAGGGTATACACGGGAAGAACTCATCGGTCAGAGCTCCCGCCTCCTTTATCCCAGTGATGCGGATTTTGAACGGGTGGGCGTGGATAAGTACGAGCAGATTCACAAAACCGGAACTGGCACCGTGGAAACCCGCTGGCGACGTAAGGACGGAACCATTCTCGAGGTTCTTCTCAGTTCAACCCCCATTCATCCCCAGGATCTCAGCGCAGGCGTGACCTTCACCGCCCTGGATATCACAGAGCGCAAGCAGGCCGAACAGATACGGGAAAAACTCCAGGCCCAGCTCACCCAGTCCCAGAAAATGGAATCCGTGGGACGCCTTGCCGGAGGTGTGGCCCACGACTTCAACAATATGCTGGGGGTCATCCTCGGGCATACGGAGCTGCTGCTCATGCAGATGCAGCCCCAAGATCCCTTCTTTGAGGACCTGGAGGCCATCCGGAAAGCTGCGGAGCATTCCGCAGACCTCACCCGCCAGCTCCTTGCCTTTGCCCGTAAACAGACCGTCGCTCCCAGGGTCCTTGACCTCAACGAGGCAGTGGAAAAAACCCTTGATATGCTGAGAAGACTCATTGGCGAAGGCATTGATCTGCTCTGGAAACCAGGCAGGGAAATCGCACCCGTTAAAATGGATCCCTCCCAGATCGAGCAGGTACTCACCAACCTCTGCATCAACGCCCGGGACGCCATCGGAGACATGGGCAGGATCATCATTGAAACAGGCCTTGCGGATTTTGATGACGCCTACTGCCGGGACCATCTGGGGTATATCCCTGGCCTTTATGTGCTGCTGGCGGTAAGCGATGATGGCTGCGGCATGGACAGCGAAACCCTCTCCCATCTTTTTGAACCCTTTTTCACCACCAAGGAAATGGGAAAGGGCACAGGACTCGGGATGGCCACGGTTTATGGCATTGTCAAGCAGAACCAGGGCTTTATCAATGTGTATACCGAACCCGGCCAGGGAAGCACCTTCCGGCTCTACCTGCCCTGTCACGCCTGCAAAGCCAAAACTCCCTGCCTTGACGATCCTGCCGATCCACCGTGCATGGGTCATGAAACCATTTTACTGGTGGAAGACGAAGCCATGATTCTCAACATTACTCAAACCATGCTCGAAAGTCATGGGTACACCGTGCTCACCGCCCCCTCGCCCGTCAAGGCCATACACCTCGCCCAGCATTGCGGGAAAAAAATTCACCTCCTGCTTACGGATGTGGTCATGCCTGAAATGGACGGACGCACCCTTGCCAGAAAACTGCTCTCCCTTTATCCGGATCTGAAATGTCTTTTCATGTCCGGATACACGGCCAATGTCATTGCCCATCACGGCGTTCTGGAAGAAGGCGTCTCTTTTATCCAGAAGCCTTTCACGCTCAGAGAACTTGCCCTTCAGGTAAAAAGAGCCCTGAACCATGAGGGGGACGCCAGCTCCCACGGCCTGCCGCCGGGTGCTTTTCCCCTCTGAGTTTCCATACACCCCACTCCTTACCCGAAGGAGCCGCCTTCTTCCAAAGGCCTCCATGGCTCAAACTTCACTTCATTTCCGAGGCATCATGCTCCCAAAACGCCTTTTCAACCTCAAGACTCCCAGCACCCCCCTTATCCGCATCACCGGGATGACGTGGGTTCTCATCACCCTGATCTCCTTTTTCTGGAACTGGCATCAGATCGGCGAATCCCTTCTGACCCTGGCCGAATCCGAAGCCAACGCCTCCTTTCAAAAGGATCTTGTTTACAGGCGCTGGACGGCCATGCATGGCGGCGTTTACGTTCCTCCATCAAGCCTGACCCCTCCCAACCCCTACCTCGCCCACCTCCCTTACCGGGACATTGTCACCACGGACGGCCAGGCCCTCACCCTGGTCAACCCCGCCTACATGACCCGACAGGTGCATGAACTCAGTAAGGATTCCGGTGGTGTTCTGGGACACATCACCAGCCTGAATCCCCTGTGCCCCACCAATATACCCGATGCCTGGGAAAGCGAGGCCCTGCGATCCTTTGAAAGGGGGGAAGCCAAAGCAACCACCATTGAAATCCTGAATGACGAGACCTTTTTCAGGCTGATGCGCCCCCTTGCCACTGAAACCGCCTGTCTCACCTGCCATGGGCACCAGGGCTACAGGGAGGGGGATGTCATCGGCGGCATCAGTGTTTCCGTACCCCTTGCTCCCTACGCCCTTGCCACCCAGCAGCAACGGGGACAGATGATTCTTGGACATATGCTCATCGCAGGCCTGGGGCTTCTGGGGCTTTCCGTGGGCACTCTTTTTCTCCGGAACGCCCACAGAGCCCTTCAGATCAGTGAAGAACGCTTTGAACAGTCTTCCCTGCAAAGCCGGACCATTGTCTGGGAGGTCAACCCCGATGGGCTTTATACCTATGTCAGCCGGGCGTCGGAAACCGTATGGGGTTATCCGCCGGAAAAACTCATACACAAAAAATACTTTTTCGATCTGCACCCCGAAGAAGGACGTGAATCTTTCAAGAATGCGGCCTTTCAGGTCATTGGCAGCCAAAAAACTTTCCAGAATCTGGAAAACCCCATCCAGACCCCGGATGGCACCATCCTCTGGGTCGCCACCAACGGCTTCCCCATCCTGAATCCGGACGGCACTCTGCAGGGATACCGTGGATCGGACATTGATATCACCCAGCGCAGGCAGGCGGAAAAGACGCTCCTGGAAACCAACCAGAAACTTGAAAGCGCCATGCGCCAGGCCCAATCCATGGCAGAGCAGGCCAATGCCGCCAACCGGACCAAAGGTGCCTTCCTGGCCAACATGAGTCATGAAATCCGCACCCCCATGAACGGGGTCATTGGCATGACAGGCCTTCTGCTGGAAACAGACCTGAACGACGAGCAACGCCGCTACGCCCAGACCATTCGCAACAGCGCCCACTCCCTTCTGGGTCTCATCAATGACATTCTGGATTTCTCCAAGATCGAGGCCGGAAAAATGGACCTTGAAATTCTCGATTTTGATCTGGAAAGTCTTGTGGAAGATTTCTGCCTTTCCATAGCCATCCGCGCCCACGAAAAGCAGCTTGAGCTGATCTTCGCCCTGGACCCGGATGTTCCCACCCTTCTCAGGGGCGATCCCGGACGCCTCCGGCAGATTCTCACCAACCTTGTGAGCAATGCCATCAAATTCACCCATCAGGGCGAGGTCACACTGAAGGTTGCCCTGGTCTGGAAGGATGAAGATCGGGTTCGGCTGCATTTTTCCGTAAAGGATACGGGAATCGGCATTCCTGAAGAAAAAAAAGATCTTCTTTTTGAAAAATTCAGCCAGGTGGAGACCTCCACCACCCGGCAGTATGGCGGCACAGGCCTTGGTCTTGCCATCTCCAGGGAGCTGAGCGCTCTCATGCATGGAGAAATGGGCGTGAAAAGCATGGAGGGCAAAGGCAGCGTGTTCTGGTTCACCGCTCTTTTCCAGACCCAGACCCAGGAGACCCGCCCCGTCCCCCTTGCGCCTGCGGAACTCAAGGGAGAAAGGATTCTTGTGGTGGATGACAATGCCACCAATCGGGAAATTCTCATCACCCGGATGCGTCTTTGGGGGATGAGGCCCTTTGAGGCGGCAAACGGTCCCCAGGCCCTGCAGATTCTGGAAGAATCCCTGGAAAAAAACGATCCCTTTTCCCTTGCCATCCTGGACATGCGCATGCCCGGCATGGATGGTGAAGCCCTTGGCCGGGCTATCCGCATGGATCCCCGCATGCAAAATATCCATCTCATCATGCTCACCTCCCTTGCAGCCCGTGGAGATGCCAGCCGTTTTTCAGGCCTCGGTTTCAGTGGTTATCTCACCAAGCCCGTTCTCCATAAAGAGCTGCAGGCCGTTGTTCGCATGGCCCTGGCCGGAGCCGGAGACAGCGACTTAAAAAACCGCCCCATTCTTACGCGCCACTCCGTCCGGGAAAAACCGCCGACCTTTATTCATGGCAGATTCCGTATCCTTCTGGTGGAAGACAACCCCACCAATCAGCAGGTGGCTGTGGGCATACTCTTCAAAATGGGTCTCTACGCAGACACCGCAGCCAACGGCGCGGAAGCACTTTCCGCCCTTGGGCAGATTCCCTACGACCTTGTGCTTATGGATGTTCAGATGCCCGTCATGGATGGTCTCACGGCCACACGACGTATCCGCGCCGCCGCATCCCCCGTTCTCAATCCCAGGCTGCCCATCATTGCCATGACCGCCTATGCCATGCAGGGAGACCGGGACAAATGCCTGGATGCGGGGATGAACGACTATGTACCCAAACCCATCACTCCGCATATTCTGGCCGAAGTCTTAAAAAAATGGTTGCCCCATCCCTCCCCGGCCCAGACAGAAAAAACAGACCCCACACCTCCGGATCAAAAAATCCGCCCGGCTCCATCCCCTTCTCCCGCTCCCCAGGCCATGGTATGGAACCCTGACACCCTCAACGAACTCCTCATGGGAGATGAAGCCATGGCAATCCCCATTCTGGAGCATTTCATCCGTATGCTTCCCGAGCAGATCCAGAATTTAAAACAAGCCTTTGAGAATGAAGACCTGGCATCCGCAGAACGACAAGCCCACACCATCAAGGGGGCCTCCGCCCATGTGGGCGCCGAGATGCTGCACAATGAGGCCGCCATTCTTGAAACCGCACTGAGGAATAAAGACGTCCAAGCTTCCCGGGCTTCCATCATCCTGATCGAAAAACACCTTGACCCCCTGATGCAAAAGCTCAATCACAGGATGTAAACGACCATTTTTATTTATAATACAAACAGAAGCCCTTCGTTTTTTTCTTTTTGCTCCCATCCCCTCTGCGTGGTATAAATTTTTTATCCGGACTCTGGATACATCTCCATGCAGCCTCACAGCAGCGCAGCTTTGCCCCATGGGCCTTTTTTCTGCAGATATGCGAAAAACGGCCTCAGGATTCGCCCAGCACTTGGGCTTGCCCATTGTTTCCGCTCCATAAAAAACCCCCTTTCTTAAGCCAGGGATCCGACAGAAACGCAGCGCAAAACGCCCTGAAAGGAGGCAGCCATGCCCCGCTCCCGTTTCCGCACGCCCCCGGAACCCTCCCTTTTTTCCCTAAAAAATATGAGCCTCCTCCTTGGGATTTTTGTCATCTTTCTTCTTTTTGTCACCTGGACCGCCTTCCGCACCGACCAGCAGATGCGTCAGGAGCTGGTTATGCAGCTCAGACTGGCCGCTAAGGCCATCTGCACAAAAAAACTCCTCACCCTCTCAGGCACCCCCGATGATCTGAATGAACCGAGCCATACCCATCTTCTGAAACACATGGCAGAGCTGCGCAACATCAACCCCCGCTTCAGATTCATGTACCTCATGGGACGGGATGCGGATGGCGGCATCTTTTTCTTTCTGGAAAGCCAGGATGAAACCAGGGAGGAGGAGCCCGCCTGCCCCCCCGGTGAACCCTACACGGAAGCCTCGGAAGAACTTCGCAGTCTTTTTGATACGAAAAAAGCCCTGGTGGAAGGCCCCCTTGCGGACACCTGGGGAGTCTGGGTATCCGCCCTGGTTCCCATCCTTCATCCGGATACAAAACAGGTTCTCGCCGTACTGGGAGCTGATATTGATGCAAAAGACTGGAAAAGAATCATTGCAGCGAAAACTCTGATGCCCACAACCGTTGTGGGCCTGCTCCTTTTTCTCCCGCCCCTTATCTTTGCCCACCGATCCATGCGGATCCGCCAGGCTGCCCTGCGGGAAAGCGAAGCCAATTTCCGAGCTTTTTTTGACAGCATCGGCGATCTGGTCACCGTTGCCAGGCCCGATGGCCGGATTCTTTTTGTCAATACCGCCTTCTGCACCCAGCTTGGGTACAGCGCTCATGAATGCAGAAAAATGCACATCATGGACCTGCATCCTCCGGAAAGTCAAAAAGAGGTACACGCGGTTCTCAAGGAAATACAAGAGCACAAAAGGACCACCTGCCCCCTTCCCATCATGCGAAAAGGCGGTCAGTCCCTTCCCATGGAAACACGGATCTGGCATGGCTTCTGGAACGGGGAGGCCTGTATTTTCGGTATTTCCAAGGATCTCCGCCCAGAAATTGAAGCAAGGCAGCGATTTGAACTTATTTTCCGAAACAACCCCGCCCTCATGGCCCTTTCCGTCTTTTCCAGCGGCATTTTCATGGATGTCAACGAAACCTTTCTCAAAACCCTGGGCTACACCCGCCAGGAAATTATCGGGAAAACTCCCGAACAGGTGGGACTCTTTCCGGACAGGGATCAACAGAAGACCTTAGCCAAACAGCTTTTCCGCCAAAAACGCCTCAAGGATACGGAAATCCAGATTTTATGCAGGGATGGGTCGATCCGGGATGGTCTTTTTTCCGGAGAGATCATCGAGAATCAGGATCAAAACTACATTCTGGCTGTTATGACTGACATTACGGAACGCAAACAGGCCGAAAGGACTCTGGCCCAATCCAAAGAACAGCTGGAACTCACCAACCACGCCTTGGAAGAAGCCATCGCCCAGGCCCAGGAAATGGCCCGTCAAGCCCGATGCGCCAACACGGCCAAAGGCGAGTTTCTTGCCAACATGAGCCATGAGATCCGCACCCCCATGAACGGCATCATCGGCATGACCGGCCTGCTTCTGGATACGGACCTTGACGAAAAACAACGCCGATACGCCCAGAGCGTTCGGGAAAACGCCCAGTCCCTTTTACGGGTGGTCAATGACATTCTGGATTTTTCCAAAATCGAGGCAGGCAGGATGGATCTTGAAATGGTCCGATTCAATCTTCAGCATTTTCTTGAGGATTTCAGTCTTTTCATGACCGTAAAAGCCAAGGAAAAAAATCTTTTTTTCAGCCTCTCCCTGGACCCCGATGTCCCGCCATGGCTGATGGGAGATCCGGGAAGACTGAGACAGATCCTCCTGAATCTTGTGGGAAATGCCATCAAATTCACATCCCAGGGAGAGGTGCGCCTGCATGTGGCAAGGCTGGATGCCAACGACGAATCCATACAACTGCACTTTTCCGTGCAGGATACGGGTATCGGCATTCCTGCGGACAAACTCGGCATTCTTTTTGAAAAATTCACCCAGCTGGAAGTTTCCACCACAAGACAATACGGCGGTACGGGCCTGGGCCTTGCCATTTCAAAGCAACTGACCAAACTTATGCAAGGGGACATCGGCGTGCAGAGCACGGAGCATGGAGGTTCCACCTTCTGGTTCACAGTCCGATTCAGACGGCAGCCCCCACCTTCGGAGCCTTCAGTCCCCAAGACTTCGCAGGGCCCCTTCTCCTGTCCTGGCCTGAAAGGATGCTTTGCCCACACCAAGGCCCGTGTTCTGGTTGCGGAGGATAATCCCACCAACCAGGAAGTGGCCCTGGGCATACTCAGAAAAATGGGAATTTACGCCGATGCTGTGGCCGATGGCAGTGAGGTTCTCACCGCCCTCCAGTCACTGCCCTATGACCTGATTTTCATGGATGTGCAGATGCCGGTCATGGATGGCCTCACGGCCACTCGCCAGATTCGCGCATCCCAATCCCCCATTCCCGACAAAGACATCCCCATCATTGCCATGACCGCCTGCGCCATGCAGGGAGATCGGGAAAAATGTCTGGAAGCGGGAATGAATGATTATGTCACCAAACCCCTTTTCCCGGAAACCCTGGCAACGGTTCTGGAAAAATGGCTGAAATCACCATTTCCAAAAAAACTGAGGTAAGTTGAAAATATCGGACACCAAAGTTACTATCCAACCAGAATGGAGGTGTCTGAATGGCAAAAAACGCAACGAACGGTCGCTATTCGAAAGAATTCCGGAATGAATAGGTTCTCAATATTCGGTACATTCGTTGGAAACCCTGACTATTCAACAAGGCGACTTTTAGCAATACTAAGCGCTTGAACCAAGTCCTCCAGGTCCACACTCCACGCCCCACCACTGGGATTTGGATATACTTCAACAATGCAAACGCCAGTGTCATCTTGAGTCGCCTCAGCGATCATTTCATCTTCGAGCCAAATTTCAGCAACAATGTTGTCTCTGTCTGGAACACTTGCAATCTCAACTGTTAATTTCATTTTTTAGGCTCCAGGAATCCCATGAAGTTGCTTTTGTCATCATACCTGACTCCTCGGCCATCTGGAGCCCGGACTTCAGTAACATTTCCATAACGCGCATGATGACGCGTCGAAGTTACACTGCCAGGGCTTGTAAGGATGTCGTCGACGATATTCTGCCCCTGTTGGTTAATAGATGTTGGGTTCCCTTTAGCTGTAGGGAAGGCGCTTCCTTGTCGTCCGCCATGCTTTTGTAATGCACGTCCAGCAGCCGTTAAACCACCTCTATCAGCAGCTCCAGCAGCTTTTGAAAGAGCATCTACCCCCTTTGCGGCTTTAATCTATCAGATCAACAATTCGCCCCTTACAATCCTCTGGGAACCAAACAGCCAGAATATGTTCCTCACCATCGCCCCAATCAGTTATACATTCATAAAGCACATCAAGATACTCCCAAAGATCATCATCAGAAAGCTGAGGCATCTCCTCGTGAACCAGTACGATAGTCTTTTCCTTTAGCCAGTGAAAATCTCTTAAACAATCAGACAGTGCATCCCAATTAAAGCCAAAATATCCTGGTAATAATAGAATGTTAAATAAGGCTTCAAATAATTCAGTCACATCCGATATACCTTTAGGTAGGATTCCAATAAAGGTATCGCTCGCCGCCTTTGGTACCTGGGAATTGTTACAGAAATATTTAAAAACTTTACTTTTTGTCATCATCCTATCCCCCTATGGATTCACCTTGATAAAGGTTGTGTAGTGATCAGGTGTATAGTAAATCTCTCCTCCTTGACCTGTTACAATACGTTGAGGTCCTGGACCAGAAACTCCAGGTGTTGGATGGACATATTCTGTGTAGTATCCTTGAGATTTTGCTGGGAGTTGGGGCGTGGTTTGCCCTCGAAGTGGACGGTTTTGGAAAATGCTGCCATCATTTCTGTGCGGAAAAGATCTTCCTTGAGATATACGATCAAGGGTGGGCTTTAAATCAACAGTACCTTCAAGAACATTTCCAGTACGACGGTCAACGACTTTGACGCCTTCAATGAACCTTGTGTTCTTTGAGGCACAACTACTTTAGCAACCGATCCCTTTCTTCAATAGAAAATTGTTCATCTCCTTTTAGACAGGATAAATAATATTGGAGCTCATTTTCAGTTGTCCAATAATCTGGTTCATTAATATGTCGTAATGCCCATTCACAATTTTCCATTAATTCAATATGATCACTATAGACACTATCTATTGGAAGCTCCATGGCGACTTCATGGGCTACTTGTTCTCTTGATATACCACCAGATAAAAATTGAGCGATTAATGTAATAAAGAATTCTTTATAATTCATTTTATTTCACCACCTGTTGCCCTGATTCAATTAGTACAGAGTCGAAATCTCGATGAACAACTCTCCCACTGCCATCAGTTACAGAATGAACAGTAAATTTAGTTTGTCCTGTTGAGGGATCAACATATTTTATTACAGTCTGTTGGCCACCGGTTGCTTTTCCTTGCCATGTTGCGGGCTTGCTTTGAACAACTTGTTCTTGAAGACCGGAAAAAGCTTTTCCGCCTTTTGCTTCAGCCTTTCCGATTTGTTGGAGAGTACCGCCATCAACCTTTAATGCGCCACTGTTTGTTCGTTCGGCATTTTTTAATAAATCAAGAGTTGATCCTGAGTTCTTTGAGGCCCTCCCAAGCTTCTTAGCCCCACCCCCACCCGGTATCCCCAACCCGGCAACAGCCATGCCGATATCTCCGGCGCTGGAACAAGGGTCCATCACGATCGTTGCGGTCTGATAAAGATCATAGGCCGTAAGGGCAATGCTCGCGCCCCTCATGACAAGTGCAAGCACCGGAACGAATGCTATTTCCCCATCCGGATCAATGAGGTTCAGAGGGCTGTTCAGGGCATAGACATAGACGTTAATGCCCCCCTCAAGCCCTATGGGATCGACCCTCAGGTACCGTCCGCTTGCAGGGTCATAATACCGCATCCAGTTGTAATGCAGCCCCGTCTCTTCATCCTCATACTGCCCCGGGAACCGCAGGGGGTTTTTTACCCTCGCTCCCCCATCCACCATGGCCCTGCCGAAGCTCTCATACTTTGCTTCCCAGATCACAGCGCCGGAGCTGGCGGTGAGCATCTGCGGGGTGCCGAGGTGATCGTTGTGGTACCAGTAGTAATGCCCGGCTTCTTTCAGGTAGAGGGGGTCCGTTCCCCAGATGCCTTGGGGTTTCCAGCCAAAGCTCCGGATCTCACGGCCAGAACCGTCAAGCTCTGCCACAAGGCCTTCGTCGCTGTAGACAAACCAGGTTTTCTTTCCGGCCACTTCCTTCCAGAGCCTGCGGCCAAAGGGATCATAGCCATAAGAAGCGATCTGCCTGCCCGTTCCCGGCTCGCCAGCCCAGACCTCGCTGAGGCGGTCTTCGAGGTTATAGACATAGCTTGTAACAAGGCCTGCGGCAAGCTTTCTCACCATGTTGCCGTTGGCGTCGTATTCATAGCTCACATCATCAAAGCCCGTCAGGGCGTTGTTGGTATCATAGCGCCATTCGCCGTCCGTGGCGTTTGAACGCTTGCGGTTGCCCACGGCGTCGTATTCAAAAGCCTCTTCTTTGACAGGCCTTGGATTGAGGGCCTCGGTGAGGCGATAAAGATCATCATAGGTGTAGGCATAGTCCCCGTGCTCGGTATTTTTCTCCTTCACATTGCCCACCCGGTCAAAGCCGTAGCTCCTTTCAAGGCGGGTGTTGCCAGCGGGGTCCTTCACCTCCATGGCTTCAAGGCGCATGAGGGGATCATAGGTATGGGTCTTTACCGTGCCGCCGGGAACGCTTGCCCGTGAGGGCCGGTTCCAGGTGAACTCATTTACCGTGAACATCCCGGCTCCGGGGATCTGCACACCGGCAAGCTGGTTGGTTTGATCATAAAGATAGCCCTGCGTCACACCGTCCGGGCCGGTGTAGGATTGTTTGAGGCCGTTTTTATAATAGGTGTAGGCCTGACTCACGGTAAAGCCTTGAAGG
>NZ_JAVETM010000063.1:0-11390 GCF_034006065.1 Desulfobotulus sp.
ACTCAAGTTTCGGACTTGAGTTATTGAGATAAGATTTGGTCCTTTTGCTTGTCTATATAATCTTGTGGAATAAAGAACAAATTAAGACAGTCAATAAATATCTCTTTTAAAGACTCAATTGCATCAATTTTGAAAGGTAAAGATTCAGCAATCCTAAGAACCATAACCATGATTCTTTCAAGAGCTTCTGCGAGAGTGATATCTTTTATTTCTTGATTGCAAAGCCTGAACATTCCACCAAAAGTTCTCTGGTCTTCATGGTTTCTTAGTCTCCAAACCATAAATTGGTATCTTAAAAATACAATGGAAACATGGGCTATTAAAGCATCATAGTTTCGGCTCTGAATCTCAGACTCCAATCGAAGATGCTGTTTTGCCATTTTAAAGAAAACCTCTATATCCCAACGTTTTCCGTAAATTCTCACAATCTCTTCTGGCTCCAGATTCAGATCTGTAGAAAGGATACAAAGCCAGTCTTTAGAGCTTCTGTGCCTGATAAAAATAAGCTTTGCGGGAAGTTGTGATTGAGGCAATTTCACATCAGTTGATGTAAGGATGTGGGCTCTTCCTGATTTTTTTCTCAGCTTAGAATATATTTCCTTTATATTCATATTTTTACCATTAAATGTGTAGTGTGTTTTACCTTTGGGAAGTTTGCAGATCACCGGTGCAAATTCATGCATTGAAGCAATGATTGCTGGTTTTCCATACCAGGAATCCATTAAAACGTAGTCAAAAGGAATGTTTTTCTTTTTAATTCGATTCACCATTTGAACTATAAAATCAGTGGTCTTTACAAGGGCTTCTTTCCTTCTTCCACCGCCGCATGTCCGGGAATCAATGTCTTTACGTGCCTCACAAAAGCGTTTTTTAGAATCAGCATTTGTTAACAACCCAAAATCTACGGGAACCAAAGTATGGCCATCTGACAAGGCTGCCGTCTCCATACGAAAGCCTCGGACATAACATTTCTTAGAGTGATCTTTAACGGTTCCAAGGAGTTCTACGTTTTTTGATCGATTTCTAACATAGGCAGAAGCATCAAGAATCAAAACAAGTTCTCTTTTTGTTAGAGATGAGATCATTCTTAGGTGTTTTGCTGATATTTCAAGGAGTAGCTTCCGCCAGTTCAATTTAGAATTGTTAATCAAAGAATAAAAAGCATCTTTTCCAAAACTGACAGACTCGTTGTTTACAATTCCGTCAGAAATATTTTTTTGAGCAAATGGTAAGAGAAAAAAAGTGCTTAATATTTCGAATACAGGGATGCCTCTTTTTTTATGAAAACCACATCTATGGAGTAAAGTGCGCAATGTTGTTTTTGAAACTACATAGTCCAAATCATTCAGGAGTCTAGTAAAACTGTGTTGATTTTTGATCTTGGGTGTTGTATTCATAAAAAGCCTCTTTCTTTAGTGGATTCGACGGTTTAGGCGATTGTCTTATACGCTAAATTAAGGGGCGTTTCAATATAAAAAATCTACGATTTTAAAATTTTACACTTTAAAATCAAAGCCTTGCATCAAGTCCGAAACTTGAGATCATAAGTCATCATTATTTCGAAATGGATGCGGATGTCATCTTTGACGTATGCAGCACCCGTATTCCGGAACTTGTGGCAACCCTTCACACCATGATTCTGGACATATCCCAGGATCATGAAGGCACATGACGCTTCCGTTCGAAAAAACAGACCCGTACGACCGCCTGTATGCTGAAAATGATCCTTCCCGAAAAGGAGTGCACGGTGGAAAACCTGATGGGCATCTTTATCAACTCCGTTTTTGTGGGCAACATCCTCCTCGCCTACTTCCTTGGCATGTGCTCCTTTGTGGCCGTGTCCGGCAACCTCAGAACCGCCACAGGTCTTGGTATTGCCGTGGTCTTTGTACTGGCCATCACCACACCGGTGAACTGGATGATCCACAACTTTCTTTTGGCTCCCGGAGCCCTCGCCTGGGCCGGGTTTCCCGATGTGGATCTCAACTTTCTGCGCTTCATCACCTTCATCGCCTCCATTGCCGCCATGGTGCAGATCGTGGAGATGATCATCGAACGCCTCTCCCAGGCCCTTTACACTGCCTTAGGGGTTTTTCTGCCCCTCATTGCCGTCAACTGCGCCATCCTCGGCACCTCCCTTTTCATGGTGGAGAGGGAATACGGGTTCAGCGAATCCCTGGTGTTCGGCTTAGGCTCGGGCACAGGCTGGTTTCTTGCCATTGTGGCCATGGCGGCCTTAAGGCAGAAACTGCGGTATGCGGATCTTCCCTACGGCCTCGAAGGCTACGGCATCACCATGATCGTGACAGGTCTCATGGCCATGGGCTTCATGATCTTTTCCGGCATCGCCCTGTAGCAAAGGAGGGTTCCCATGATTTATCTGATCAGCTTTGCGGTGTTTTCCGGAGTCACCCTGTCCCTTGTCTTTCTCCTTCTTTTTGTGGAATCCCGCCTTGTCAAAAAAGAAGACAGCCATATCCGCATCAACGGAGATGAAGAAAAAACCCTGGTGGTCTCCAGCGGAACCACCCTCTTGAGCAGCCTTGTCAGCCAGGGCATTCTCCTGCCCTCGGCCTGTGGAGGCGGCGGCACCTGCGGCATGTGCAAATGCAGAGTCACGGCCGGAGGCGGTGATGTGCTGCCCACGGAACTTGCCCACCTCAACCGCAGGGAAAAAAGCGAAGGTGTGCGCCTCGCCTGCCAGCTCAAGGTGAGAAACGACATGGCCATTGAAATTCCCGAAGAGATTTTCAGCATCCGGAAATACCATGCCACCGTGGTTTCCAACAACAATGTGGCCACCTACATCAAAGAGCTTGTTCTCCGGGTGGATCCCGATGAGGACTTTGACTTTGAGGCGGGCCAGTACATCCAGATCGACATTCCCGAATACCGACTCTCTTTTAAAGATTTCAACATCGGCAGCGCCTATGTGGATGACTGGGACAAATACCAGCTCTGGAACATTCAGACCCGCTCCGAGGAACGGGTGTTCCGGGCCTACTCCCTGGCCAATCCCCCCTATGAAAGGGAACCGCGGCTCACCGTGCGCATCGCCACTCCGCCGGAAGAGAAGGAAAACGCGCCTCCGGGCGTCGGCTCTTCCTATATCTTCAGTCTCAGAGAAGGGGATGCGGTCACCTTCAGCGGCCCCTACGGCGATTTTCTTGTGAAGGACACAAAAAGGGAAATCTGCTTTGTGGGCGGCGGCGCGGGCATGGCCCCCATGCGCAGCCACATTCTTCATCAGCTCAACACCCTGAAGACAGACCGCAGAATAACCTTCTGGTACGGAGCGCGCTCCAGAAGGGAGATGTTCTATGATGAAGAATTCCGGGCCCTCAGCGAAACCTGCCCCAATTTCCGCTATCAGGTGGCGCTCTCCGAACCTCTGCCCGCAGACGCATGGGAAGGCCCCACAGGCTTCATCCACCAGGTGCTGTACGATACCTATCTCAAAGACCATAAAGACCCCACCGAGATTGAATACTACCTCTGCGGCCCACCGGTCATGGTGGATGCGGTGGTGGACATCCTCTTTAACCTCGGCGTAGAGGAGGAGATGATCGCCTATGACAAATTCTGACCCCCCAGAAACCGCCTCGTCCCCGGAATGTCCGTCAAAGACGAAAACCGGCGCCCCCCACCGGAGAAAGGCTCTTTCCTTGCCCCTGCACTATTTTTCCCATTTCCTGCTTTTCCTTTTATGCCTCTTTCTCTTTCTTCCCTCTTCCGCTTTTTCCCAGGGTCCGCCCCTGCGCATTGCCGTCATCAGCGACGCCGATACTCCGGAAATCCGGGCCTTTGTTGAGGAAATACTCACGGAAAGCCAGACGCTTCTTGGAAAAAACCGCACCCTCCGGATACCGGAAAACGGCCTGCTTTTTCCCGGAACCGGGGAAGCCGCCATCCTTGGGGCCTACGCCACCCTGGCCGGACGCAAAGATGCGGATCTCATCCTGGCCCTCGGCGGTTTTTCCGCCCCTGTCCTTGCCGGACAGTCCGCCTTCAGCAAGCCCCTCATTGCCTTAGGCGTTGTGGACGCCAGATTGCAGCACCTTCCCCTCACTGCCGATGGAAGCTCCGGGAAAAAGCATTTCACCTACCTTGTGACACCGGGCTCCCTTGAAGGGGATATCCGCACCTTTCACCGGCTCACGGGCTTCAGAAGGCTTGCCGTATTCATTGAAAGCCCCATTCTGGTGGAAAAGGCCACCCAGGCCGTGCTGGAAAATCTGAGTACGGAACTCGGCATCGCCTTTGTCTTTCCTCCTCCTTTCCAGGAGGATCAGCCCTCCCCCATTCCCCAGGACTGTGACGCCGTTCTCCTTGGCGGGCTGTACCGCTACCCCCAGCCCCTCCGCCGGGCAATCCTTCAGGAAGCCATCCACCGCAGGCTTCCCCTCTTTTCCCTGAAAGGCGAAAGCGATGTCCGGGAAGGCGCTCTGGCGGGAGCCCTGCCCGAAACCGAGTGGCAACGGCTGGCCCGCCTTCTCGCCTTACGCGTGGAGGCCTGGGCCTCTGACGGGGATCTCAGCCGCATCCCCGTCACCATGGAAGCCGATACCCATATTTACCTCAACCTTGCCACGGCAAAGGCCATCGGGTTTTCACCGGCCTGGGATATCCTCACCGAAGCCCGCATTGCCGTCCCTGAACCCCGAACCGGAGAGGCCCGGAGCTTTACCGATCTTGTCCACGAAGCCCTCAAACGCCACAACGCCATCCTTCAGGCTGAAGAAAACCTGCATGCAGCAACAGCCAGGGGCAGGGCCGCAGCAGCAGGCCGCCTGCCCAGCCTGGGAGCAGAAGTCCGGGGCCAGATCCAGGACAGGGATCACAGCATCGGTGGCGCTGCGGAAAAAACAGCGGAAGTCGCCGCCACTGTCCGCCAGGTTCTTTTTGCCGATCAAATCAATACCGCCGTGTACACAGGCGAACGGGAAAGGGATCAGGCAAAGGCCCGGCTGGAGCAGGCAAGGCTTGACGCCGTGCTGGATGTGGGCGGGGCCTGTCTGGAGCTTCTGCGCAGCCGGAGCCTCCTGCGCATCCGGGAAGATACGGCGGGACATACCCGTAAAAACCTTGATATCGCCAGTCAGCGCAGGGATGTGGGATACACGGGCCGGGCGGAAGTCCTGCGCTGGGAAAACGCCCTGGCCCGGGCAAGACAGAGTCTCCTTGCGGCGGTCATTGCCGTGGAACAGGCGGAAAACGGCCTCAAACGACGCCTGGGCTGGCCCCTGGATCAGGAAATCCACATCCGGGACGCCGGATCCGAAGAAGCTTTTTTTACGGCCGCCAGTGATATTCCCCTTTCAAGGGAAATCCGAACCCCCCAGGCCCTTGAGCGCTTCTCCCTTTTTCTCGAAAGGGAAGCCGAAAACCTGAGGCCCGAAGCCCTTGTGCTCCAGGCCGCACTGGCTGCGGCAACACGGGAGGAAGCCTTTCAGAAACGCCGGGCCTACACCCCCGAAGTGGCCCTTGCCGCCAGCGCCGCCCATGTGCTGGATCGCAGTGGCGAAGGCTCCCACATCCCCCTTCCTGCGGATGACCGTTGGCAGGTGGGGGTTCAGGCTTCATGGACCCTGTACAGCGGCGGTGAGATAAGGGCCTCCCAGGCGGCAGCCCGCGCCGGTGTCCGCCGTCTGGAGCTGGAAAAGGAAGAGACCCTGCGCCGCATCCGGGAAGATGTGAGAAACCGTCTGGCGGACGTGGTCGCAGCCCTCTTTGATCTCGACTTTGCACGACAGGCGGCCCAGGCTTCCCAGGACAACCTTGCCCTGGTTCAGGATGCCTACACCAAGGGAGCGGCCTCCATTGTGGATCTCATGGATGCCCGCAATGCGGACATTGAGGCCAGGGAATCCGAAGCCGTCGTCCATTACGCCCTCCTCATGGCAAGACTGAAACTGCAACATGCCCTGGGCTTTTATCCAGCCCTCTCCTCCTCACGGGCGTCCGCGGCTTTTCTGGATCGTTACAGAGAATACGCCCGATGACAGCAAGGGCATCAGGCCTTTTTCCAAGGCGCCTCAAAACCCAAAAGCTAAGGAAAACCCATGAACCCCTTCTTTCTTTCCCTTCTTCTCTGCACCCTCCTCTTCTTTTCCGGCTGCGGGCAGAAAACCGAAGACCTCCAGCCCGAACTGAGGCCTGTACGCCATGAGATTCTGACCCTGCAGAGTCTCTCTGAAACCCGCACCTTCACGGGGCAGGCAAGACCGGCTTCGGAAATCCGCCTGGGCTTTCGCATTGCAGGTCAGATTGTGGACCTTCCCGTGAAAATGGGGGATGCCGTCATGCAGGGGCAGCTCATTGCAAGGCTGGATGACAGGGACGACCGCCTCAGCCTTTCGGAGCTTCAGGCGGTTCTGGAAAACACAAAAGCCCAGAGAAACACCGCAGCAGCAGCCCTGGAAAGGGTCCGCAGCCTCTATGCCAGAGACAATGTGGCCTTAAGCGAGTACGAGACCGCCAAAAGCCGCTATGCGGCCGCAGCCGCCGACTATGAAGCCACCCTCCAGCGCATCGCCCTGCAGGAGAGCCGACTGTCCTACGCAAGCCTCCTCTCTCCGGCCGCAGGCCGCATTGCCAGCGTGAATGCGGAAAACAATGAAAACGTGCAGGCCGGAGCCACGGTGGTCACCCTGAGCACCGATGACGCCATGCTGGTGCGGGCCGGAGTTCCCGAAGCCTACATCAGCCGCATTCACCCAGGAGATCCCGTGGCCTTACGTTTCAGCGCCCTTCCGGAGCGGAGGTTCACCGGCCGGGTCTATGAGGTGTCCTATGTCAGCGATGCCCAGTCCACCTACCCGGTAACGGTGCGCATCCAGGAGCCCGACAGTCGCATCCGGCCCGGCATGCCCGCAGAAGTCACCTTTCACATGAGTGATGATCTCCACGAAAAACACATTCTTGTGCCCCTTTTTGCCGTTATGGAAGACCCCGAAGGCCGCTTTGTCTGGGTCCTCCTTCCCGGAGAAAGGGAGGGCACAGCCGTGATCCACCGCCGTCCCGTCACCCTGGGAGACCTCATCGGCGAGCGCATGGTGGTGACAGAAGGCCTCAAGGCCGGGGAACGGGTGGTGACCGCAGGGGTTTCCCGCCTGGCCGAAGGCATGGTGGTCCGCCATGAAAATCCGGAGGCCACGCCATGAATGTCACCCGGAGCGCCCTTCACAACCGCTGGCTGACCCTGACTCTCATTGCGGTTCTGCTCCTTGGCGGCCTGCAAAGCTTCCGCGCCATGCCCAAGGATGACATGCCGCCCTTTCTCGTGCGCACCGTATCCATCGTCACAACCTTTCCCGGCGCTTCTCCGCCACGGGTGGAGCAGCTGGTGAGCGACGCCATTGAAAAGGCCGTTCAGGAAATTCCGGAGGTGGATTTCATCACCTCAGAATCAAGACCCGGAGTTTCCGTTGTCATGGTAAACATCAAGGAAAGCGAATACGAGCTTCGGCCCATTTTCGACCATATCCGACGCAAGGTGGAGGATGTGCGGCCCAGCCTTCCCGAAGGCAGCAGCACCCGAATCAATGATGAACTGGGCGATGTTTTCGGCATTCTCATCGGCATTACAGGGGAAGGCTTCACGCCTGCGGAACTCAAAAAAGTGGGGGATGCGGTAAGGGATCATCTCATCAAGCTTCCGGATGTGGCCCGGGTGGAGATCCGCGGAGAGCAGGCGGAACGCATTTACATCCGCTATGACGAAGCCCGGCTCACGGGACTGGGCCTCACCCAGGGCCAGCTTGCCGCCATCATCCAGGCCACCAACATCCTTTTCCCCGGAGGCAGCGTCACCATCGGGAAAAACCGCATCAGCCTGGAACCTTCTGGAAATTTTGAGGATCTGGAAGATCTGAAAAATCTCATCGTATCTCCCTCCGGCAGTCCCACCCTGCTGCGCCTGAGGGATGTGGCCACTGTGGAAAGGGGCTATGCCGATCCCACGGACAACCACGTACGCATCCATGGCGTTCCCGGTCTGGTTCTGGGCTGTTCCCTCAAAAAAGGGGGCAACATCCTTGAAATGGGAAAGGCCATTGACGCCAGGCTCCTTGAACTGCAAAGCCTTTATCCCCACGGCATTGATTTTGTCCGTGTGGCCTCCCAGGATACCAAGGTGCATACGGCCATCGAGAACTTCACAGGCAACCTCATCCAGAGCGTGGTGGTGGTGCTGATCACCATGTTTCTTTTCCTCGGCCTGCGCACGGGTTTTGTGGTTTCCTCCCTCATCCCCTCGGCCATTCTCTGCACCCTCTTTATCATGTCCTTTCTGGGGGTGGGCCTCAATCAGGTTTCCCTTGCCTCCCTCATCATCGCTCTGGGCATGCTGGTGGACAACGCCATCGTCATGAGCGAAGCCATGATGGTGCGCATGGAAGCCGGAGAAAAAAAACTGGACGCCGCCCTCAACGCTTCAAGAGAGCTCACCATCCCCCTTCTGGTTTCCTCCCTCACAACGGCCGCTGCCTTCGTGAGTTTCTTTCTTGCCAATTCCGTGATGGGCGAGATCATGGGCCCGCTCTTTCTTGTGGTCAGCACGGCCCTGCTCGTATCCTGGCTGCTCTCCCTGAGCCTCATTCCCATGCTGGCCATGGTGTGGATACGGGTGGACACGGACAAAAAGGAAGACGCAGGCCCCATTGCCCGCATCCGCAGGCAATATGAAAAAGTCCTCATCTCCGTACTCCAGCGACCCGGAACCTTTGCCCTGATCACAGCCCTGGTTTTCATCGCAAGCCTCGGGCTCTTCCGGTTCATCCCCTTTGTCTTCTTTGCGGACAGCGATACCCCCATGATCAGCGCCAATCTCGAGCTGCCCATTGGTGTGGATATCGCCGTCACGGACAGCGTCACCCGTGAGCTGGAGGCCTTCATCCAGAAAGAACTCATGGCGGACAGAAACGGAAAGGGCGTCACCCGCTTTGCCTCCTTTGTGGGCCAGGGCGCGCCCAAGTACGATCTCGGTTACAGCCCGCCGGAAGCCGCCCCCCACACCGCCCATCTTCTGATCAACACCACAGGCGATGACATCAACGATGCGGTCAAGGATGCGGTATACGCCTTCTGCCTCAACCGCTTCCCCGATGTCACCGCTCAGGTATCCCGCCTCAAATCCGGTGGTGGCTCCGCCAAACCCATAGCCATCCGCATCCAGGGTGAAGATCCCGATCGCCTCTTTGCCATTGGAGAACGTGTCAAAGACAAGCTCCGCAGCATGGAAGGTGTTCGCAACGTCGCCGATGACTGGGGCATCCGCACACGAAAATTCAGAATTCTCATTGATCAGAACCGCGCCCATCTCGCAGGAATCAGCAGCCAGGATGTGGCCACCACCCTTCAGACCCTGCTCTCCGGATCTTCAACGGGCATTTACAGGGAAGGAGACCGGAGCCTTCCTATCATCATGATAAGGGAAAATCCGGGGGTCATGGATATGGCGGCCCTGGAGGGCCTCAACATCCACAGCCAGTCCACGGGAAGAAGCGTACCCTTAAAACAGGTGGCGGACATTGCCCTGGTCTGGGAACCCGCCAAAATCCTGCGCAGGGATCTGCACCGCACCCTCACGGTCAGCGCGGAAACCCTCGGCCATGTCACAGCCTCTGAAATCATGGGCCCCATGAAACTCTGGCTGGCCGAAACCGCACCCCGCTGGGGCCAGGGCTATACCTATACTCTGGGCGGTGAGGCCGAAGACAGCGCCAAAGCCATGGGCGCTGTGACGGCCAAGCTTCCCATTTCCTTTTTTGTCATTGTTCTCCTGCTCATTGCCCAGTTCAATTCCCTCAAAAAACCTCTGATTGTCCTCCTCACCATCCCGCTGGGAATCATCGGCGTGGCACTGGGGCTTTTCATTTTCCGCTCAAGCTTCGGCTTCATGGCCTTTCTCGGTCTCATCAGCCTGGCGGGCATTGTGATCAACAACGGTATTGTACTCCTGGACCGCATCCGCATTGAAATCGAAGAAAACGGTCTGGAGCCCTCACAGGCCATTGTGGCAGCGGCCTGTCAGCGTTTCCGCCCCATCCTGCTCACCACGGCCACAACGGCCCTCGGGCTCATCCCTTTGTGGATCGGCGGCGGCCCCATGTGGCAGCCCATGGCCATCACCATTTTTTCAGGTCTCCTCTTTGCCACCCTCATCACCCTTGTCTTTGTGCCTGTGTGCTACAGCCTCTTTTATGGCATCCCCACCACGGACCTGAAATCCCCAAAAACCAGGGCACAAAAAATGCTTGACAGCCCACCGCATAAGGCGTAGGTTTCCGACTCGTTGCTGCGGGGTGGAGCAGTCTGGTAGCTCGTCGGGCTCATAACCCGAAGGTCGTTGGTTCAAATCCAGCCCCCGCTACCACAAATACATTAAAGCCTACGGTACAAAACCGTAGGCTTTTTATTTTCCTGCAGCGCGGGAAAAAGCAGGTTTCCCACCCACTGCCCGTCCCCTCACAAAAATCATGATGGAATCCCCTTCTCCTCTCCATGCGATCAGGTTATGGTGCGTAGAGGTTTTATTTTACCCTTTCCAGATTCAAAAGGAGATTCCATGTTTATGAAAAAAATCCAATGGTTTTTCATAGCAGCCGCCCTTATCACCCTGATTACAGGATGTGGCGACAGCACTACCAGTGGCGGTGTCACACCCGATCCCATTCCTGCCGCCCCCAGCGGCAAGGTAGCACAAAACTACATCAGTGGTGCCACCGTATGGGCCGATCGGATAGAACAAGACGGAATCGGTGATTTTCAAATTCTTGGAGAAGAACTTTTCACCCAGGCAAACTCCGGAAACCAGGGCGACTTCATCCTCCCTGCAACGCCTTCCTATGATTACGTGTTAGCTTCCAAAGGCGGGAACGATGTCCTTCTCGGTATCACCGCCTTTCCCATGATGGCTCCCAAAGGAGCAGCCAATATCACCCCCATCACCACGCTTGTGGTTTTTGAACCCAGCCTGAAATCCATTCTAGGCGGCCCCGGTGTTTACGATACGGATATCGCTTTTACAGAGGGTACCAATCCATATGTCCTCAAAATATCAAAAATCATTGAACTTTTAGCACAAAATACAAAAGGATCGTCCCAGCAACTGGCGCTCATGCGGAGCATGGCAGCACAGATGAAGACCGCCATCAACCTTACAGACGCTGCACGTAAAGATTTTCTTCTGGGAATCATGGATACTTTGGCTCCGGAAGATGCCAAAGCTTCCCTTAAAGCCAAAGCAGAGCAATACATAGATCCTGAAATCCCGGCTTTTCTTATACCTACTCAGGCTCTTTGACTTCAAACGCCTTGAAGATATCTTTTTGAAGCCTCGTCAATGGAAAAAGGATTCTGGCTCCACGGATCTCTTGTACACGTACTCT
>NZ_JAVETM010000021.1:0-59317 GCF_034006065.1 Desulfobotulus sp.
ATGGGACGGGCCACACAAAGGAATTTTGAATCCTTAAACACATAGCTGCACACGGGGTTGTGTCTGGGGTGCCGCACAAGGAGCTTCTCCCCGTCGTACTGGTGCAGGGCCTCGTGGTAGTAGCGCCAGCCCCCCGATGCCACCGTACCGGCTGTCACCACCCGCTCGCTGCGGTCGGCAAAGGCCAGCATCAGGGCCTCTTCATCCACCGTCAGCTTCCGCCACCCGCTCTCCGTCCATTCCGTAAGCACCTGCACCGGAGACCGGCCCTTCATGTGCTCCCCGCCCTGGGGTGTGGCGTGATAGTAGGGGATGGCATCGCTAAAAAAGCTTTTGAGATCCTCAAGGGATGTGGCCTCCGGAGCCTTGCCCAGCCGCCGGGTGCGTTTCACCATGCGGTCGCCGCCTGCGTACAGCGGATGCCAGCCCAGATACCAGGACAGGGCAGAGAAAATCCCTTCGAGGTTCTTGGCCCGTGGCTTGAACGGCTGGGTGCGGATGATGCGGCCTTCTTCCGTGTCCATCTGAACCCCGCCAAAGGCCCCGCCGGACAGGGTGGCCAGCTCGCTCCATGCGTCCAGCATCTCCGTCCAGGAGTATTCTGACCCGTTGTCCAGATAGAGACGTTTGGGCATCCCCCAGGGTGAATGGGCGCACATGGAGGCAAATGACAGCGCCACATGCTCCCGCCGCACACCCGTTCCCTTTTCCGGCAGATAGCCCGTCACATGGATCATGTTCGTGGCCGCATCCTGCCAGACGATCAGCCGCGCCCAGGCAAGCTTGCCATCGGCCCGCAGCACCGGGATGTCGCAGGGGGACACATCCCCGAACACAAGGTCTCCGGGGGCGTACTTTTCACGGGTTCGGTAGATGGGGGTCTGGTGTTTGTCGTAGAACTTCTTGGCATCCCTCTTGTGGGTGGCGATCCTGGCATACCGCCGTTCCGCCTCCACGAACTTCCGGGGCACCTTGCAGCAGCGCTTTGCCACCGCATCAGACATCCCCGCCGCCACCGAGAGCTTATAGAGCACAGGCCGTGCAAGGTTCTGCACCTGCCGGATGGATGTGTCCGCCTGCGCCCAGAGACCCCGCACGGAAAGAGTCATTTCATGAGCTATTTCCATGATCTTTTCTTTGCTTATTCCGGAGCCTGCCGCCATCTCCTCCCACCGCTGGGAGATCAGCGTCCGGGCCTGCCCCCGATCCGTGCGCACCTTATCCATAAGGGCCGTGATCCCGCCCTTGCGGTGCTTTTCTTCCCAACGGTACAGGGTAGGGACGGATACGCCATGGGCCTCGGCCAGCACTTCCGCCTTCTCCCGGCGACCTTTGGCCCGGAGCGGGAAGGAGAGAAGCGGCTCGATCATCCGATACCGCCGCATGGCCTCCTCACTGCGCCGCTTGGCACAGCCCTCGTCAAGGGTCATGAGCATACCCACATGCACGTTCGTGGCATCCTCCCGAACCGCCGCCACAAGGGCCTGCGCCTCGGTGGAAACCTGCACGGCGGGGAGATTGGAAGACGGGGCGGGAGGGGAAATGGTTTCAACGGACTGACGGACATCATGGATGGCAAGGGCGCGCTGCACCTCGGCCGGAAGCTGCATGGCGGAGAACAGACGCTTGCGTCCGCCCCGGCATGTGGCTTCGGTAAACGGCCAGGACTCGCGGAGGGCGCGTTTATCTATCGCACTCTTGCTCACCCCAAGGGCATCAGCTACCTTTCTTGCATCCAGATAGGTCATAGGATCACGCCGTCCTTGATGCCCAGAAGGACGCAGGCGCGGTGGGCATCACCCCGTACGCCTTTCTTTCTGCCTGCCAGAACTTCATATACGGTACGCTCTGGCAGACCGTGTTCCTTTGCCCATTCACGGATGGTGATCCCTTGTCGGGTAAATTCATCTCGTGCTTGCTCTCGTGTCATTAGTCTGGTACGCATATGGGGTTCCTTTGGTGTCATTTTGTGGAACATGGAGGCACTATAGTTCTCAAATGAGTACCATGTCAAGCCCAATCGAGTCCCTTTTTCTGTTCCGCACTTAGTTGTCGCTTTGAAAAATAGACTTTTTGGCAATATTGCATGTGATTTCGAGGTGTTTAAGCAAAGTGCGGAAGGTTCTCATTTCGGCACTTTTTGTTCCGCGCTTTCCGGAGGAAGTATGGAATGGATGTGAAAGACAGGATTCGTGAATGGCGGCAAGCACTAGGCCTCACACAGGCCGCTTTCAGCGAGCAAACCGGAGTCCCTCTCCGAACAATCAAGGGGTATGAATCTGGTGAAAGAAGCCCAGGGATGGAAGCCCTTGCGTCCATTGCAAAGACGGGGGTGAATCTGAATTGGCTGCTGACAGGTGAGGGCAATATGCGGAACAAAGAAGAGAAGGCCGCTACGCCGGAAGTAGCTGTAGCTACGCCGGATATAGCTGTAGCTACGCCGGATATACCTCCGGAACTGGAACCGTTCCGCAGACAGTTAGAGGCCATTGCAAAGCTGGTGACAGATATTCCGGACCCGGAAAAACGTGCGGCACTGATGGCAGAGTTTTCCACACGCGCTCAGGACGCGAAACAAATGGCCGAGCTGAAGCGCACGGTCGAGGACCTCCGCGCCGCCCAACAAAAAACGGGTTGACCCCGGCATAATTAACCGCCAGAATCACCCGTATCCGATCTCGGAAATCTCAAATAATCAGAGCAAACCCACACCCCCCGAAAAAGACCGCCCCCGTCCCCGCAAACCCGCGCCAGTCTTGCATATCCCGCAAAATCTCACATCATCCCACCAAATCCCGCATCATTTCCGTCTCACCAGTTCCGTCTCAAATAACTGGTGGGGCTGAACCGGGATCACGGTCTGCACGCAGTCTCCGAGAACGCTGGCCTGAGCCAGCGCCACCTCTTCCACCCCCGCTTTTTTCAGAATGACCAAAGCGGCCTGCCCACCGGGAGGAGAGGCTTCCGGTGCCAGCACCATGCGCACATCAGGCCTTTTCAGATCCTCCATGTCATAAACCCTTCCGGGATTGCCTTTGGGAACGGCCAGCACATACTCGGTGAAACAGAGGGGCCTGAAGGACAGCATCCGGCCTTCGGCTTTGAGTTTCCGGGCCAGATCCAGCACTCTCGGGGCAAAGACCTCGGTCTGCCCGTGGGCGAGGAGGGATTTTCCCAGGGCTGCGGCAAAGGCGCCGGTGTAGGCGATGTCGCAGCCCGTGGCCTTTTCGAATGCCGCATTGGCGGGCATCATGGCTTCGGCAAGCCCGCCGCAGGACCAGACCTCAAGGCTCTGGCCGGAAAAGGGGGCTGCACCTGCGCCTGTACTGGCGGCAAGAAGGCCGCCCAGGGCAAGGCCGCTCCCTTTAAGAAAATTGCGCCTTGTCAGGCCGTTTTCCGACATGAAATATTCTCCTTTCCAGGAATGCCCTCCGCATCCGCCCGGCACTGACGACAACGCCTGAAGGTTGGCAGCAGGGGAGCGCAGGTCTCGTGAAGGGCCGCCATCTTTTTTGCCGACGGTGGGGCCATATGGGCTGTCGCGCCATTGGGGATGAGGGGCATGGGGTTGAGGATCCCCGCGCCCAGGGCCGCTACCCTGGCCGCGATTTCCGGGATGTGTTCATCGTTGATGCCCGGCACCACCACGGTATTGATTTTGACGAACATTCCCGCATAAACCGCCTCTTTCAGGCCCCAAAGCTGGCGATCAAGCAGTATCCCGGCCCCTTCCTCCCCCCTGATTTTTTCTTTTCCGTCCAGAATCCAGGGCTGGATTTTTGCCGTGATCACAGGGTCCACCGCGTTGATGGTGATGCTGAGGTGCTCCAACCCAAGGCGGAGCAGGGTGTCAAGGTTTTCGGGAAGGGCAAGACCATTGGTGCAGAGACAGAGCCGTGCTTCGGGAAAACGCCTGCGGATGGCGGCAAGGGTGATGAAGGTTTCGGGGTTGGCCAGGGGATCACCGGGGCCAGCAATGCCGATCACAGACTCCCTGCCCCAGGTGGCGATGAAGTCTGCGGTTTTTTTCAGGGCGGCTTCCGGAGACAGCAGGCAGGAGGCCTTTCCCGGCCCCCCGGCCGCCATGGTTTCCGGATTTTCCGGGCCGATGCTGCGGGTGCAGTAGATGCAGTGCAGATTGCACGCCGGGGCCACGGGCAGATGCAACCGGGCGATTTTATGGTGCGCTCCTTCATGCACACAGGGATGAAAGGGCAGTTTCGGTCTTCTGAGCGGTGCAGAAAACATGGTCTGACTCCACAGGCTTTTAAAAAAGGAAGGCCCTGTTTTCGGAAAATCCTTACAAACAGGGCCTTTGAAGGGAAAGGGGATCAGCCCTTTACCAGATGCAGGGTGTAGTCCCCGTCCTTTTCATCCACGGAGGCAAGTTTCCAGCCCCTGGATTCCGCAGCGCGGGCCACGTTTTCACGGGCCGCCTCCGTATCCACCAACACGGAAAGTTTTCCTCCTTTGACGAGGGGAAGGGCCTTCAGGGTGTCCAGCACGGGCTGGGGACAGGAAAGCCCCCGCTCATCCAGTGTTTCTGTCATGGTTCTTCTCCTTTATCCTTGAAAGAATCAGGCTTTTTTCAGGGTTCCGAAAAATCCGATGGCAAGGCAGACCCCAAGGCCCACGCCAAGACCCAGAATACCGTTGGGCCCCACACCCGCAGGGGAGCTGGCCATGCCGAAGTTGTGGGCAAAGGCGGCACCGACAATCATGCCCAGCACAAAGATGGCGGCATCGCCGTCCCCTTCTCCGGAAAGAAAGAGCTGACGGCCAGGGCAGCCTCCGGCCAGGGCAAAGGCAAGGCCTGCCAGTACCATGCCCATGAAGTTCCAGATGCCTAAGCTGTGGGCCACGGGCTGTCCCGTAAATCCGGGCTTGAACTGGCCGAAGGCAAGATTGGCGAGAAAGGCCACGACCACCAGGGCGATGAGTCCGGAGAAGAGGTGCATCTGTTTAAAGAGGATGAGATCCCGAAGTGCCCCCATGGTGCAGAAACGGCTGCGCTGGGCAAGCCCGCCCACGAGAAGTCCGATGGCAAGGGAAATGAAAAGGGGGGCGTACATGGCCCCAGGCCCCTTTACGCTGTAAAAGATCACGCCGCTTTTGGCTTCTCCGGCCACGGGTGGATTGTAAAAGGCCAGCACCAGAAGCCCCAGCATGAGAAGGGGCATGGCAAGGCCCACAAATTTTGGCGCTTTCCTTGCGGGCCCCAGGTTGTAGCCGCCTCTCAGGAAAAGGGTGCCGATGAAGACTCCGGCCGTAAGACCGAGAAGACCGAAGAGGGCGTTCCAGTCTCCTCCTGCCAGACGGAGCAGGGCCCGCCAGGGGCAGCCGAGAAAGATCAGGGCACCGATCATGGCGAAAAAGCCCAAGGCAAAACGGATCACCGGGGCAGAGCCTGTGCGGGGCCGGAAGTCTTTTGCCAGAAGGGCGGCCCCGAGGGAGCCCAGCACAAAGCCCATGATTTCCGGTCTGAGGTACTGCACCACATCCGCCCGGTGCAGCCCCAGAGCGCCTGCGATGTCCCGCTCAAAGCAGGCCACACAGATGCCCATGTTGGGCGGGTTGCCCAGCTTCTGCAGAAGGGCTGCGAGAAGACCGATGACAGCACCGACGGCGATGATGCCCCATCGGGTGGATAAATGGTTTTTCATGGTGGTGTTTTCTCCTTTGTTCGGATTTGGACAGAACCGAGCCCCTTTGGGGACATCGGAAAAAAACGGTTTCAGGCAGCAAGTTTTCCTTCATTTTCCTGCCCCCAGAGGGCGGCTCCCA
Source organism: Desulfobotulus sp. (assembly GCF_034006065.1). Taxonomy (NCBI): domain Bacteria; kingdom Pseudomonadati; phylum Thermodesulfobacteriota; class Desulfobacteria; order Desulfobacterales; family Desulfobacteraceae; genus Desulfobotulus; species Desulfobotulus sp. The sequence goes on from NZ_JAVETM010000021.1 coordinate 5,785, forward strand.
GGGCGCCGGACATATCCGGGTTCAGGGGGATGCAGAGAGTCTTTCCTTCTTCAAGCTTCAGCTCCTTCTCAAGAAGGACCCGGATACAGGGGTTGTGGGCAACCCCTCCCGCAAAGACCAGCGGACTTTCCAGTCCCACCCGCCGCAGCATGCCCACGGTGCGGCGGACAATGGAAAGGTGCAGCCCTAAGGCGATGTTTTCCGGCCTTACCCCCTGGGCCATGAGGGAGGTGGCTTCGGTTTCCGCAAACACGGTGCACATATTGTTGATGAGCGGCGGCGTATCCCCCATGAGGGCGTAAGCGCCGAAATCCTCCACAGGAATCTGGAAGATGTTGGCCGTGTATTCCAGAAACTTGCCCGTACCTGCGGCACAGCGGTCGTTCATCTCAAAACGGGACACCTTGCCCGTGGCCGTAAGACCGATGGCCTTGGTGTCCTGACCGCCGATATCCAGCACCATGCGGGCCTCGGGAAAGAGATGGCGGGCGGCCAGGCCGTGGGCCTTGATCTCCGTGAGGGTTTCCACGGGAAGGGAAAGCCCCATGCGCTCCACAAGCCCCCTGCCGTAGCCCGTGGCAATGAGACGATCCGCCTCCAGTTTTTCCAGAAGAGTCCGGATCTGGCGCAGGGGATCAAAGGTGGTGGGAAGCCGTTTTTCCTCTAAAATCTGTCCTTCCCGCAGCCTTACCAGGGCAATGGAGCGGGAGCCGATATCAAGACCTGCAAAGGTAAGGGCCATGGAAAACCTCCGTGTTCCGGGGTGAAGGGGTCAGCGGATCATTTCCACAAAGGCTTCCACGCGGGTTTTCAGCTGCTCCATGTCTTCCATGCTGTAATCCGTTTCAATGGCCAGCATGGGGATTTCCTCTTTGCGCAGCACCTTTTCCAGCTTGATGGCTTCATGGGCATAGGGCTGGCAGAACATGAGACCGTAGTGCAGCACGCCGTCGGCCTTAAGTTCCCTTGCCATGGAGACCACATTGGCCATGCGCTCCGTGTTGGGCGTGAAGCAGGCGCAGTCGATGCGCAGGTAGCGGTCCACCAGGGCATCGATGAGGCCGTCCATGTCCTGGGCGCTCTCGTCCGTGAGATCCCGGATATTGCGCGTGCCGATGCAGGATTCCTCGCCCACGATGACAGCACCGGAGCTTTCCGTGATGTAGGGCAGTTTCCAGTTGGGTACGGCCATGGGACAGCCGGAAAGAAGGATGCGGGGGGTGCCTTTGGGGCTGACCCCTTCTTTCGCCCCTACCCGGACTTCCATCTGATCGCAGAGGGCATTGATGGAGGCGGTGAAGCGGACGGGATCATCATAAAAGGCCACCTGATGGATGAGCAGGGCATCCCGGCCGGAGATGGGGGAAGGATCGGCGCTGCGCAGGGCATCAAGGCGCTGGAGGGCCTTGCGTTTGGCATTGACGGTGGCCATGGCGGCCCGGAGCTTTTCGGGGGTAATGGCGACACCGGTAAGGGTCTCCAGTTTTTCCTTGTAGCGGATCACTTCACTGCGGAAGAGGGCGCGGGCCGCATCGGTTTTGGTCTGGGGCAGTTCCATCACATGCATGGGCACCAGTTCCCCGAAGGCTTCATAGGCTTTTTTCTTGCCGTCGCAGGTGGTTTCTCCCACCACCAGATCGCAGGATTCCGTGAAGGGGCAGATCCTTGCCATCTTGAATCCCACAAAGGACTTGATGAGGGCGCAGGTGTTACGGGGCAGGATTTTTTCCGCTTCCTCCGTTCCCGCCTCCGCACCGGCGCAAAGCCCCACATGCACCGCTCCGGCAGCAAGGGTCAGCTCTTCGGGCACAAAGACGCAGAAGGTGCCGACCACCTTTGCGCCCCTGGCCTTGGCTTCCTGCAATTCCTGAACCCTCAGGCCATGCACCTCGCTCAGGACAAAGTCGAGGTATTCCATACCCTTGAGCCGTCCTTCCTGGGACATGTAGATATCGCCGTAAAACTGGCCCAGTACGCCCAGCAGGGCATCGTGGGCGGGAAGATCCAGGTTGAGTTTTTCCCACATTTCGGCATAGCGCGCGTCGGTCATGGAAGCTCCTTTAAAAAGCAGGGTAGGGGCAGGCCGGTTGTTTTTTCCTTTCCGCCCCGGTTATTCAAAGAAGATTTTTTGTATGCAAACCCGCATGGCGCATAGATATAGGCAATGGAAAGCCCCTGGATCAAATTGTTCCTTTCAATATGTTTTTGTCAGAATATTGAGATTCTCTATTTGATGATATTCTGGAGTGGTTTGTGCATTTTTTGATTGTATTGTGTACTCTGAATGTCCCGTTGTTTCTGGATGGGAATGAAGATGTGTGGGCTGGGGAAGGGGGGGTAAAAAATAATTATGAAATAATATAATGTTTCATATCAATGCTTTGTGTTTTTGATCCGGGATTGCCATCAAAATTTCAGGCTGTGTTGTATGATGTGGCAGGAAAAATGCTAGTGATGCGGGGTGTCCGTCCGGTCAGGACTCTTTGAGACTCTCCGGACAGGATAAGGATTTGGCAGACCGTTTTTTTAAAGGGGAGAACCCCGATATCTCCGCAGAGCCGTCCAGATGGCCCTGCGGTGCAACCCCAGTCTTTAAAGGAGCAAAATCATGTTTTCCCTCACCTTCCGCACCCCCGACTACGACATCAGCGCCATTCAGCCCAAATTCGAAGGCCCCCAGAAATCCCAGAAAAACGAACTCCGCAAGTGGGCAGACGAAGTCACTGCCTTCTCCCAGCGCATGGACAGTCTTTCCGGTAAGGCCAAGGTTCTCTCCGATATTTTCGCCGAAGCCTCCCTGCCCTCTCTGCCCAGTGGCGGCATTCGCCAGCTGAAAAAAGAACTCTTTGCCATTCATGATCTCATGAGCCAGGCCCTGGAAATTGCAGGTCGCATTGAAAACGATCTCATTCAGCCGGGTCGGCACTGATTGTTTTAAAATTTCTGTAAGAGGTGAGAGGGGCAGAGTTTAAGGATCTGCCCCTCTTGTGTTTCTTAAAGGCGGGTTTCAGCGAAAAAAAGGCCCTCTGTCCTTTATCCTCAGGGTTCTCAGGCTGGCTTTATGGGGATGCAGATATCCACAATCCACTTGCCTTCGGGGTGTTCTTCGGGATTGTTGTGATAACGCTCCAGACAGGGGCTGTCCTCACAGGCGTATCCCTTTTCCATGAACCACCTGAAGGCTTCGTCCCAGGCTTTGGCAAAATCCATATCCGCGATTTCAAAGCGGCACACGGCATAGGGGCCGCCGCGCAATTTCTGCACACTGATCCCTCCGTCGGGCTCTGTCCCCTCGGGCAGGGAAATGCAGGCGTCCATACGGCATTTTTCAGGAGGTGTGACTTCGGGATTGTCCCAGTACACACCCAGAACCCTTTCCGACCCCAGGTACCCTTTCGGCCCTGCCCAGGCCATCAGTTCGCCAAAGGCCCTTTCACAGGTTTCAGGGCCATATGCGCCCAGCTTGCGCACATAGGCCACATGGTATGCGGGCATCTGCTCAATACTTCCTTCCATGGTCAACTCCCTTCGTTTTTTCAGATTTTGGAAGAATGGACTGCTTGCAAGCATCCTGTCCGCAGAGTAGGAAAATTCCGGATGAAATACGTTTCCCTCCTTGCTGGATGTGTTTCCAGCCTTGCTTTTTCTGTAAGCCGAGGGGCTCATGGCAAAACACTGGCGAAAGGCTTTGGCAAAATTCTGGGAGCTTGAGAATCCGCAATCCATGGCAATGTCCGTGATGTTTTCCCGAGGATTCTGAAGCAGGCGGTTGGCAGCCCGCTCCAGACGCAGCCTGCGGGTGAAGGCGGCCACGCTTTCTCCTGTGAGGGTGGTAAAAATCCTGTGAAAATGAAAGGCCGAAAAAGCTGCGGCACCCGCGATTTCTTCAAGAGAAAGTTCACGGTCAAGATTTCGGCTGATGAAGTTCATGGCATCACAGATACGCCTGCGGTAATCCATGAGGGTGAGGGGGACGGTGGAAAGCGAGGATTTATTTTCCATGAAAAAAGCCTTACCTCCTTTTTCTTCCCTTCATGCCCAAAGGGATGCAGCCGTCCCTGGGATTGGGAATTCAGGTCCCAGGCAATCCGCCCTTTCCGAAGGAGGCTGAAGTTTTTTTAAAAATCGGATTTAAAAAACGCTGTTTTCTCCCGTAAAAATTTCCACAGGTGTTCTGCCGTTTTTAAAAAGCCGCAGGGTGCTGCTGCCGATCGGATGGATGGAAGATCCTTTCATCACAAGGCCCGTCCCTTCCCACAAACCCAAAACGATCCCTTGGGGATGACGCCCCGAGGAATTCCTCAATGCGCATCTGCCGGGTTTCCCCTGCGTGGCCTTCGGGATGGGTATCGAGGTAATGGGGATTGATCTGAAAAGAACCAAGCCCGAAGATCCTGAAACTTTCCGGCTCAAGATAGGCATGTCATTGGGGACGCGCAGAGTGGGGCAGACCACATTGGCGCCAGCGCTCCAGCCCATGCAGGGACAGTCTTCCGCCATTTTCCACCGCAGGGTAGTGATGATGCCGGAGCTGTACAGAAGTCCTTTTATTTTCCGATGCAGAAATCTGAGAAAATCCTGTCCAGCAGATCCGGTTCAGGATGTTCTCCCAGAACCCGGCCCAGCTCCCGGATGGCCGTATCCAGATCCACGGCCAGCAGATCCCAGAAGTCTCCGGCTTCAAGGCCTGCCCTAACGCGTGAAAGCGCGGCGCAGGTCTCCTCAAAGGCCTGCTTGTGACGCAGGTTGGGCAGGGCGGCGTGTTCCATGGTCGGAGGCGCTGCAAGGTCGCAAAGGATTTTTTTCAACGCATCCATGCCCTCCCCCGTGCGTGCGCACACGGCAACCCGGGCCTCGGGTTGCCAGGATGGGGGAAGGACAAGGGCTTCGGCATCTTCCACAAGGTCTTTTTTATTGAACACCACCACATAAGGGCAGGGCCGGATTTCAGCTTCCAGCAGACAACTGGGAGCATCCGCGCCCTTTGTGGCGTCCAGAACCAGAAGAACACGATCCGCTTCCCGGATTTTTGCTCTGGCCCGTTCAATCCCCATGTTTTCCACAGGATCCCCGGATTCCCGGATGCCCGCAGTATCTGTAAGCACAAAGGGCAGGCCCGCAAGGTGAAGGGATTCTTCCACAAGATCCCGCGTGGTGCCGGGAATGTCCGTCACAATGGAGCGCTCCTGCTCCAGAAGTCGGTTCATGAGCGAAGACTTGCCCACATTGGGCACACCAGCAATGACAAGACGCAGCCCTTCCCGCAAGCGCATGCCGTCTTCTCCCCTGCGGATCCAGCGGGAAAGGGTGGGCAGGTAGACATCTTCCAGGTCCCGCAGCATGGCGGCGGGATCCACCAACTCTCCCACATCTTCGGGAAAATCAATCTCCGCAGCCATGCGCGTGGCAAGGCTCAGAAGGGATTCACGCAGGCGGCGAACCTCGGAACCGAGCTCCCCCCGGAGCAGGGCGGAACCCATTTTTCGTGCAGCAGCGGTTCTGGCTTCAATGAGATCCATCACCCCTTCGGCCTGGGTCAGGTCCATGCGGCCGGCCAGAAAGGCCCTGCGGGTGAACTCCCCTGGCTCCGCAAGACGCGCGCCCTGATCCAGAATCAGAGCCAACAGGGTCCGAAGGAGAAAAGGGCCTCCATGGGCTTGAAATTCCACCACATCCTCGCCGGTAAAGGATCGAGGAGCGCGCATGACGACAACAAGGGCCTCGTCCAGAATTTCCCCTGAACGCGGATCCCGGATATGGCCCAGGGTGAGATGATGGGAAACAAGGGTCTCCGGCCGTACGGGATCTTCTTGTCCTTTTTTGTGAAAAAGACGACAGGCCAGGGGCAGGGCTTCCGGACCTGAAACACGCACAATGCCGATGCCTCCCGTTCCGGGAGGGGTGGCGATGGCGGCGATGGTGTCGGTGATGGGTGCAAACATGGTCTTCCTGTGCAAAAGAATGGTCTGTGAAAGGGAGGCCTCCTGGCAGCAGCACCAGCCAGGGCTCATTTTCCATGGATTCCTGGTTTAAAAAAAACACCGCCTCCCCTTATAAGGAAAACGGTGCTCGATTCACAGGATCCAGGAGCGATGGCAAAACTTTGGATCAGGCGTCTTCACTGCCGTTTCCATCGCCTCTGCGACGTCGGACCTTTTTGGGAAAAATCACCAGCCTGCGGTAGTAACCTTCCCCCACACTCTGGGTGCGGACCGCCCGATCATCCTTCAGAGCCAGGTGAATGATTCTGCGATCATGGGCATTCATCTGACCTATGGTGGCGGGCTTGCCCGTGCGCCTGGCCTTTTCCGCCTGCTTCAGGGCCAACTGCTGCAGATGTTCCTTGCGGGTTTCAATGTAGCCTTCCACATCCATCTGCACCCGGATGCGACCTTCGGCGTCACGGTTCACGATCTTGTCCACCACATACTGGATGGCCTCCAGGGTCTGCCCCCGTTTACCAATGATGATGGCGGGATTGCCACCGTCCAGGTTGTAAAGGATGCGGCCTGGGGAGACCTCTTCCCGGATGGTGACATCCTCACTGATGTGGGCAAGAATCTTTTCCAGCACTTCCCGGCCGCGGGCGACCATTTCCGGCGTTACCTCTGCGGGAGGCTGATTTTCCGAGCCGTTTTCTTCCACATCAAGGAAACCGTCGAATCCCCCATCATCGCCATCCGGAACTTCATGATCCTCATCCGGCCCAGCCACAGAAGGCGCTTCGTAATCCTGTTTTGCCTGCTGGGCCGCCTGGGTTTTTTCTTCCCTTACACCGGAAGGCTTTCTTCCCCGGCTGCTTCCGCCCCGACCATTTCTGGATCGGGAAGAGCGGGACCGGCTGCGGGAGGCTGGCTTTGTGGTCTTTTCATCGGCCGTTTCCGTTTCCAGAGCTGCAGCCTTGGAGGGCTGGGCTTCCGCCTCCTTGCGGCCGGGCTTTATTATCTCCTGCCGGGGTGAAGCCTCCTCCCCTTTGGGATCCTGAACAGCCTGGACCGCCGCCTTTTCCTGCTTTGTGGGCAGAGTCGCCTGGGCCTGCGCCACGGGTTTCCTGCCTTCTTCCGGAACCGCAGCGGGTTTTCGGTTATCCGCCTTGGCTTTTCCCTGGGCCCGTCCGGAAACCTTGTCCCCGTTTTTAGTCTTTTTTTCCTGCACAGAAGCGTTCATGGAGCCAAAGGCTTCATCCACCAGGGAAAGGGCGCTGACCTTGTGACCTGAACCCGCGCTTTCTCCGGATTTCCCCTGCCCCTGGCTGAGGGTAATGCGGATTTTGGCCTTCTTAACGCCCACAATGCCGAAAATGCCCGTGGATCCATGGGAGATCACATCGTACTGGAGTTTCTCCTTAGGGATTTTCATGTCCCTGCTGGCATTTTCCAGGGCGTTTTCCACGCTTTTACCTTCATATTCTACGGTGGTATTCATGCCCCCTCCCCATTAGTGCGTGGTCTTGGTGATGTAATACTGCTGCGCAATGGACAGAATATTGTTCACGAGCCAGTAAAGGACAAGGCCTGCCGGGAAGTTGATGAAAATCACCGTGAAAATCAGCGGCAGAAAAAGCATCACTTTGGCCTGTATGGGATCCCCGGCGGGAGGCGCCATTTTCTGCTGAAGGAACATGGTCGCCCCCATGATAATGGTCAGAACGGGAATACCGTAAGGCTCCTGCATGAAAGGGATGGCAAAGCCAAAATCAAACAGGCGGTCCGGCGCGGAAAGATCCTGAATCCAGCCCATGAAAGGCGCATGGCGCAGCTCAATGGCTTCGTAAAGCATGCGGTACAGGGCGATGAAAATGGGCATCTGAACCACAAGGGGCAGACAGCCGCTCATGGGGTTCACCTTGTAGGTCCGGTACAACGCCATGATTTCCTGATTCATCTTCTGCTTGTCATGTCCATACTTTTCCCGCAGCTCCATCATGAGGGGCTGAAGTTTTTTCATCTCATTCATGGCCCGGTAGCTCTTGTTACCCAAAGGCCAGAAGAGAAGCTTGATCAGAATGGTCAGGAGAATGATGGCCACGCCATAATTGGGAATGATGTTGTGGATTTTGTTGAGCAGCCAGAGGCAGGGTTGGGCCAGGATGTCAAACCAGCCGAAATCCACCAGGGCCTGGAGGCCATGGCCGATTTCCTTGAGTACCCCAACGCTCTTGGGACCTGCAAAAAACTGAACTTCCTTGCGCACCAAAGCACCGGGGCCCAGGTGGAAGACATCGGTGTAGTAGGTGGCCCGGAGCAGCCGATCCCCTTCCATGGCAAGGCGCATGACCGCAGGTTCCGTCATGGCGGGCAGTACGGCGGTGGCAAAATAGTGATCCTGAATGGCCACCCAGCGGATATCTCCGCTGTAGCGATCTTTTTTGCGGATCTCCTTGGTTTTGATCCGCTCGATTTCCTTATCAATGAAGGCCGTAGGCCCTTCAAAGCCGATCTGTCGGCCGCTGGGAAGGGGAGACACCATGGAAAAACCCATGCGGTCTGAAATCAGGGCATTCCCCGTGTTCCGGATGCGCACCTCACAGGAAATCAGATAGGTATCCGGACGGAAGGTATACTGCTTTTCCACAAGAATACCGGCAGGTGACAACCAGGAAAAGACAAGACTGCCTTCCTTTTCTCTGAGAACCTGTTTTTCCTGTTCCGGCCCGCTGAAAAAGGCGGTTTCCAGACCCGCAATGCTCCCGCTTTCCGTGGAGAGCAGGAAATTCAGCCCCAGGCTGGCATCCAGCACCGCTTTTTCCGGACTGCCGACCTCAATCCCTTCCCTGTACTTTTTCAGGGAAAGTCCCTTGAAAGCCGCGCCGGTTTCAGAAAGCGTGGCCGTATACAGCGGGGTTTCCACCGTAAACACACGGGGGGGCCGACCTTCCTGTCCCGGAGACGTTTCCGGAATCAGGGGCAGGGGAGAGCGCTGTTCCGGCGTTGTCGGCGTCTGTCCAGAATCCGGCGACAGCGCAAGGGAGGCAGGCTGCTCTGGCGGAGACGTCGGCGTGGGTGTAAAAAAATAATTCCAGACGATAAAGACCAGAAATGACAGCACAATGGCTGCGAGAAAACGAAGCTGCTCCATGAATGGCTCCTAAAAACTCACATGGGGTGCGCGGATGCCCGTTATGCAGACACGGGCTGGAAAAGTCGAAACCGGCACAGGCCGTCACAATCTTCCTTTCCGTTCAAATGACAAAGGGCGGCAGGACGCCTTCACCCGGTCAGGGCACAGGATCCACACCGCCTGGATGGAACGGATGGCACTTCAGGATACGCTTGATGGCCAGAAATCCACCCCGGACAACGCCATGACGCTGCACAGCCTCATAGGCATAGGCAGAGCAGGAAGGGTAGAATCGACACACAGGCCCCAAAAGGGGGGACACAATCAGCTGATATACACGAATCAGCAACAGGATCAGACGTTTAATCACTTAATCACCCGATCTCCCCGCAATTTTGCCGAACAGATCGTGAAGGGAGGAGAATATACGATCCGAAGCCTGATCCACAACTTCCCGTTTGGCAATCACGTGGATGTCTACACCGCCGATGGGAAAGGTTTTTCCCTGGGTGCGGAAAAACTCCCGTACAAGGCGTTTGATGCGATTCCGTTTCACGGCGTTTCCCACCTTCCTGGAAGCGGTAACCCCCAGTCTTGGCTGAGAAAGGCTGTTGTGAAAAAAAAGCGCCAGAAAATAACGGGAATGGACCTTCTTACCTGTTTTTGAAAGCTGGATAAAAGCTCCCCGCTTCTGCAAGCGATCGGTTTTTATAAAACGCTGAGCCTGCAAACCTTCTCCCTTTCTGCCCTGGCAGAAGACAAGCTTTCCCCGATCCGGCTTGGAAGGATCCGGCTGCGTGAACAACACCGGCATCGGGGATTGAAAGATCCGCTTTCTATCCGACAGAATACCCAGACTGAAAAACAGGCAAACCCGCAGCTGACCGAAAATCCGGACTCCGCGTCCCGGAGCAGCGCCCGTCCCTGAAACAGGAATGGAAGCCAGAGACTCTAAGTATTTGTAAAAACAGAATTTCCGTTCAGCTTCCAAGAGAGGTGTCGGCAAAAAACACCATCAAGCGGAAAGACGTTTGCGGCCTTTGGCCCTTCTGGCCTTCAGGACACGGCGACCTGCGACGGTGGACATTCTTTTGCGGAATCCGTGGGTTCTTGCCCGCTTGATACGGCTTGGCTGAAATGTTCTTTTCATGATCTCAATCCCTTACATCATATTTGTCCGTTGTTGTTTTATGCTTCAACAAATCCCGCCCCTCACGGGGCGGCTCTTGTGCTGGCAGTATCCGGAGCCTTTCCCCTACTCCGGACAAATCGCGTCAGGGAATCATATTTCCCTTGTGCTGTCAACCGGATTCTCCGGGTTTACTCCCGGATTTTTTTTGGAATTTTTCAACAATATCAAATTGCTCAGGATGATAGGCTGCATCGGGAACCACATTCACAGGCACGCCGGTCTTCTTTTCCAATACATCCAGCAGGACGCGGGAACCCCGGAGGAGCTGTTCTGCGGTTTCCGGATGACAGCAGACCGTGAAGGCATTGCCCATCATGTCCTGGGAATAGCGCAGAATATCCCGATAAATCTGAAGACAGAGGGTTTCCGCTGAAGCCACATGCCCTCGCCCCTCACAGCAGGGACAGGGCGCACAGAGAATGCGCGAGAGGGATTTTCGGGTTCTCTTGCGGGTCATCTGCACAAGCCCCAGCTCACTCATGGGCAGGATATTGGTTTTGATACGATCGCCCTGCACCGCCTCCCGAAAGGCCTGAAACACCCGCTCCTGATTGGCCGGCCGGGCCATATCAATGAAATCCACAATGATGATGCCGCAAAGGTTCCGCAGGCGGATCTGGTAGGCAATCTCCCGAACCGCCTCCAGATTGGTGAGAAGGATGGTCTCCTCAAAATTCTCTTTTCCCACATAACGGCCCGTATTCACATCAATGGCCACCAGGGCTTCGGTCTGCTCAATAACAATGTACCCGCCGGACTTCAGCCAGACCTTCTTGCGTAAAGCCCGCTGAATTTCCGTCTCTATATTGTAGGCGTCAAAAATCAGATCCTTACCCTGGTAGTGCACCACATCCACTTCCAGATCCGGCATAGTCCGGCCCAGAAACTGTCTCACCGCATCACATCCTTCCCTGGAGTCAATGACAAGACGCCGGGCGTCATCATGGGTGAGAAGGTCTCTTAAGGATCGGAAAGTGACGGAAAGGTCCCGGTGAATGCGCGCCGGAGCTTTCTGGTTTTTGTAGCGCTCCTGGATAAGCCCCCAGAGCCGGTCCAGCACCTCCACCTCACGGGAAACGGCTTCCGCTTCCACGCCTTCGGCAGCGGTGCGGAAAATATAACCATGCTCCGGGTTGCGCAGATCTTCGATCAGGGCCTTAAGCCGCTGACGCTCCTCATCACAGAGAATCTTCCTTGAAACCCCCAGATGGGGCACCGTGGGCATCAATACGAGAAAGCGCCCCGGAAGGGAAATCTGGGTGCTGACCCTGGCCCCTTTGGTGCTGACAGGGGCTTTAATCACCTGCACCATGATTTCCTGGCCTTCCCTGAGCAGGGCTTCAATGCGGTGTCGGTTTTCCTTGACGCCTTTTCCGGAAAGGGCGGGAGGTCCTTCGGTCTCGTCTTCGGGATCCAGTATTTCCAGAGCGCAGGGATCCGGCATGACATCATCCACATACAAAAAAGCCGCCTGCTTCAGGCCGATGTCCACAAAGGCCGCCTGCATGCCCGGCAATACCCGCTGGACCCGGCCCTTATAGATACTGCCCGTAACATTTTCCTCCTCGCCCCGCTCCACAAAAAACTCCGCAAGGCTGCCGTTTTCAAGGAGGGCCACCCGGGTTTCTCCGGGAGCCACGTTCACAATCAGCTCTTTTCGCAAAACGCTCCTCTCTCGATCCCTTCTCCGGTATGCACCTTGGCAATGTCAAGCGCCCTCACCGCTTCTGCGTCCATGCCAAAAACAGCCATGAGGATCTGGGAGGGCCGCAGGGTTCTCTCTTCCCAGGATGCCAGGCGAAGAAAAAGGGTGTTTGCGTCAAGAAGGCGCATTTCCTGGACAAATTTCCGGACGTCCAGAAAAAGGGTCTTTCCCTTTTTCCCTGTTTTTTCCAGCATCCATTCCCCGGCGGATTCAAAGGCGGAAAGCCTTTCCGGCTCAAAGGGGGCCATGCTCCGGACCTCATAGGCCGAGACCTGGGCATCCTTTTCTCCGGGTCTCGCTTCCCTGCAGTGGGTGATGCGCAGACCCTGGGGAAGACAGGCATTCACAGCGTCTGCAAAACCGGATGCGGAGACCTCTGCTCCCACGCTTAAGGTAAAGGACTCACAGAAACTGGCCATGCCCAGGGGAAGGGTGTCTTCAAAACGGATTTCAGGTTTTGGGTTAAATCCTGTGGAAAATTTCAAGGATACATGGGCCATGCGCAGGGCTTTCAAAAAAATCTGTATCATCTCAAGGTGCCCGAAAAACCGGGCGGGCCCTGTTTTTTCAAAGGCAACCCGGAGACTTCTGAAGTGCTGGGGCTGGCTGGGGGGCTCTTTTTTTTCCAGCCTGGATTCCGAAAAAAGTCTGGGCTCGATGGTGTCAAAATCACAGATTCCGCAGCCTGCGCAGTTGCCTTCCCGGCAGTCCGGCGTCAGTTCTTCCCGGAAGGCCTTCTGCCATTCCGCCTTGAGAAAATCCTTAGAAACCCGGATGTCCATCACATCCCAGGGCAGGGGTTCTTCCAGGGGACGCTGGCGGCAGACATAGAAATCCACATCCAGCCCCTCTTCAAAAATGGCCTCCTTCCAGAGGTCCTCCCGGAAATAGTCCGTCCAGCCATCCAGAACGCAGCCTTTTTTCCAGGCCCGCACCAGAAGGGGGGCCATGCGGCGGTCGCCCCTGGAAAAAAGCGCCTCCAGCCTGCTGGTCTTGGGATCCTGCCACTTGAACTGCACCCCCGGCATTTTGAGAGCCCCGCGGAGAAAACGGAATTTTTCCATGGATTCTTCCAGGGATATCATGCCCGCCCACTGAAAAGGCGCATGGGGCTTGGGAATAAAGGTGCCCACACTCACCGTGATCTGCCCCCATTTGCCCTGGGGGGTTCGGAAACGGCGAAGCTTGTCCGCAAGGTCCACGATGGCCCGGAGATCTTCCTCCTGCTCCGTGGGAAGCCCCACCATGAAGTAGAGCTTGATCTGGTTCCAGCCCAGGGAGATGGCGTCCCGGACCGTTGTCACAATCTCTTCTTCCGTGAGATTCTTGTTGATCACATCCCGCAGACGCTGGCTGCCCGCTTCCGGCGCGATGGTGAACCCCGTTTTACGGACCTTCTGTATCTGCTGCATGAGGTTTGGTGTCAGACGGCCCGCGCGGATGGAGGGCAGACTGATGGCCCGCTGCTCCCCGGCATAGCGGTCCATGAGCCCTTCCATCAACTCCGCAAGGCAGCCATAATCGCCTGTGGACAGGGAAAGCAGGGACATTTCATCATAGCCCGTGCCCGCAAGGGCCACTTCCGCAATCTGCACCAGTCTTTCCACGGAACGCTCCCGCACAGGGCGATAAAGCATGCCCGCCTGGCAGAAACGGCAACCGCGGGTGCAGCCCCTTGCAATCTCAAGGCGCAGCCGATCATGAATCGGGTTGGTAAAGGGCAGGACAGGCCGCAGGGGGACTGCGGCGGATTCCAGGGAGGGCAGCAGGGCTTTTCGGACAAAAGGAGAAGTTCCCTCTTCGGGGGTCAGGTGCTGGATGCCCGCTTCATCCCAGGAGGGAGTAAAAAAGCCCGGTACATACACGCCATCAAGGGAGGCCAGTTTTTTAAGAAGCTCCCGGCGGCTCGCCCCCTGTTTTTTCCATTCCCGCACCATCCGGCAGAGGTCCGGAAGCTGTTCTTCTCCGTCCCCCATGAGCATGGCGTCAAAAAAAGGCGCCATGGGCTCCGGGTTGCAGACGCAAGGACCCCCTGCAATGATCAGCGGATGGCTTTCGCTGCGCTCATGGTTGTAAAAGGGGAGGCCTGCGAGATTAAGGATTTCAAGAACCCCGGTGTAATTCAGTTCATAAAGGAGGCTGAACCCCAGAATATCCAGCTCCGCCAGGGGCGTACGGGTTTCCAGGGTCATGAGGGGAAGGCCTGCCTGCCTCAGTGCAGTGGCCATATCCGGAGCAGGCACATAAATACGCTCTGCGGCAATGGCCGGATCCCGGTTGAGGATGTCATAGAGAATCTGAAGGCCAAAATGGGAGGCTCCGATTTCATACATATCGGGAAAGGCAAGGCCCACGCGGAAAAAATCCGGACCTTCCTTACGGATATGGTTCACTTCCGTGCCCAGATACCGACTGGGCTTCTCTACCTGTGAAAGCAGGGATTCAAATTGAAGAGCGATTAAGGACATGATAATACCGGAGGCAGAAGGGTATTTGAAAAAATCCGGCGGCAGACAGGGGGCGGGAGAAGGCTTTCAGGGCAAGGAAGCCATGGAAAGTCCTGACCAATGCATCTCTTCCGGAACGCGTAAACCAGAAAAACACAAATCGTTACTATACAAAATAAAAAAGGATACCAGAAGTGATACATCAGGGCAAACGGATTCTTTTTTGCTTGTTTTTTCTTCTCCCTCTTCAGGGCTTTGCCGAGCTTCCGGACCGGGAAACCCCCGTGGTGCGCGCTGTGCGCAGTGTGGCTCCTGCGGTGGTGAACATCAGCTCCGCCTATACGGAAACCCGGCACAGAACCGGCTTTTCCGATCCCTTTTTTGATGAATTTTTCAGAGATTTCTTTGAAGGCACCCCCGGAAGACAGCAGCAGCGCAGCAGTCTCGGATCCGGCGTCATCATTGATGGCAAAAGGGGGTATGTGCTCACCAACGCCCATGTGGTGGCAAGAGGGGAAACCATCACCGTCACCCTTGAAAACGGTCAGGAACTTCCTGCTACCCTGGTAGGGGCGGATGCGGAAAGTGACCTTGCCGTGCTGCGCATTGAAGCACAGGGCGTCCTGCCCCAGGCTGTAATGGGCGTAAGCCGGGATCTGATGATCGGCGAAAGCGTCATCGCCATCGGCAATCCCTTCGGCTTTTCCCACACCGTCACCACGGGCGTGGTCAGCGCAACCAACCGCAATGTACGCAGCGAACGCCAGCTTTTCCGACGCTTCATCCAGACCGACGCTTCCATCAATCCCGGTAATTCCGGAGGCCCCCTCCTCAACATCCGGGGGGAAGTCATCGGCATCAACACTGCCATCCATGCAAGGGCACAGGGCATTGGTTTTGCCATTCCCATTGACCAGGCCAGAAAAATTGCAGACGACCTGATCCGCCACGGCATGGTCGTACCCCTGTGGCTGGGACTGGATCTTCAGGAAATGGACCGCAGCCTCGCAAGTTATCTGGGAAAGGAGGCAGGCGAAGGCCTTCTGATAAGGAGCGTGGAGGCCAGCTCTCCTGCAGACAAGGCAGGGCTGCGGGCCGGAGACCTTCTGCTTTCCCTGGAAGGCCAGCCCCTTTCACGTCTTTCGGAGTATCAGGAACAGCTGGACATGTACTTTCCTGACACCCTGATCCGCCTTGGCATTCTAAGAAAGGGAACACCCCACACCTTTTCCCTGAAAATCATTCCCTATCCCCTGGAAAAGGCCGATCTCCTTGCTATTCAGATGCTGGGCGTGGAGGTCCGGGAGGATACCCAGGGCAGAGTCGGCGTCATCCTCACCCGTGTGCGCCAGGGCAGCGCCCTGGACCGTATCGGTGCCAAACCCCAGGACCGCATCCTTAGCCTGGGGGAAAGGCAAATCACAGGGCTTGCGGATTTCAAGGCAGCCCTCATACGCTATCGCATGGCAAAGGAAATCCCCATCCGCATCCAGAGGGGCAACCGGACCTACAGCCTCACCCTTCCCCTGGGGGATTGAAAACAGCAACCTCTCCTGGCCTGCGGGAAAACCCGCAGCGCCTGGGATTTTTTCATCACGACGGGCTTTGGGCCACACAGACGGCCCAGCCCCGGTCCAGGGTGCTTTCTGCGGAAACAAAACCGCAGGCCGCAAGACTTTCCATGACCATGCCAAGCTTTTCCTCTATGATGCCCGACAGAATGACGCGCCCACCGGGCCGCAGCACCCGCCGGATATCCGGGATGAGAATCACCACCACCTCCGCAAGGATATTGGCCACAACCAGATCAAAAACCCCTTCCACCGCGTCCGCAAGGTTGCCCACCCAAAGCTCCCGACGATCCGGACCCAAACCGTTAAGGAGAAGGTTTTCTCCGGCCACTTCTATGGCCACGGCGTCATTGTCCACCCCCACAAGACGCCCTGCGCCAAGCTTTCCTGCGGCAATGAGAAGAATCCCGGATCCGGTGCCCACATCCAGCACCGCATCGCCTAGCCGCAGGTGGGTTTCGATCATGCGGATGCAAAGGGCTGTGGTGGGATGCGCACCCGTTCCAAAGGCCATACCCGGATCAATTTCAAGGACAATGTCCTCTTCTTCCGGGCTGTAGTTTCGCCAGGTGGGCTTGACCACAATACGGCGGCCGATTTTTTCAGGCCAGAAAAAAGCCTTCCAGCTTTCAGCCCAATCCTGTTCATCCATTTCCACGGAAACCGGACGCATGCGAAAACCCCAATCCGCACCCAATACGTCCACATCCCTTAAGATGGCCTCCATGCGACCTTCGGCTTCCTCATTCTTCGGGATGTAGCCGGTCACCGCAGGAAACTCCGGCCTGGGCAGGGCGTCCTCCCCCCAACCCTCCTCGGGCTCCAGATCGGGCTGATCAATGCTTACACCGGCAATGCCATGGCGGGCAAAAACTGCGGACACCAGATCTTCCATCATGGCGGGGTTTTCACCTTCAAAGACAATCTTAAGGGCAATCCACTTCATCGGGCCTGCTTTCTTTTTTTAAGCTCTGCACAGCGGCCCTTGAAAGGTCCGGGACAGGAGCAAAAGGAGGATTGAAAATTTGCGGGAAGCGCTTCTCTGGGCATTCAGCGGCCCCAGGGATGCTTTTTTCTTTGCCATTGCAGCTGCGCCATGGTAACGGCGCATTCTGTGGGATGGAAACCCATCTTGCGATCCTTACTAGGCCTGAACCGTATTCAGGTAAAGCCAAACCCGGCTTTTCTGGGAAAAACCGGGCTTGACCCGCGCGAGGTATTCCAGTGGAAGAACAGATCCAAAGGGCCAAAGGGACTCTGCCATTCACTTTATGGTGTGCAGCCTTTGCAGAAAACAGAAATTTCAAAAACTTCATCGTTGCCATGATCATTTTCAACGCTGTGATCATCGGCCTTGAAACCTATCCCGCCATCTACTTTAGCTTTGCCAGGGGTTTTCACATTCTGGAAAAAATCTTCATCTGCATCTTTACTCTGGAGATTTTCATCCGCATCGTCGGCAGCCGCCCCTGTCATAGCTTCTTTAAGGACGGATGGAATCTTTTTGATTTCTTCATTGTGGCCAGCAGCCTTCTCCTTGCAGGCGGACATTTTGTTTCCGTACTGCGCATGCTGCGGATTCTGCGGGTGCTACGCACCATCTCCATCATTCCTTCTCTCCAGCAGATGGTCAATGCCCTCCTTGCCACCATTCCGGCCATGGGCAACATCGCCTTTCTTCTGGGCCTTTTGTTTTACGTTTTTTCTGTCATGGGAACGGTCTTTTTTGCCGAGGTCAGCCCGGAATACTTCGGGTCTCTGCATGTTTCTCTCCTGACCCTTTTCCAGGTGGTGACCCTGGAGTCCTGGGCCAGCGGTGTCATGCGCCCCATGCTGGGGCAAAGTCCCTGGGCCTGGGCCTACTTTGTGGCCTTCATTCTGGTGGGGACCTTCATCATCATCAACCTTTTTGTGGGTGTCATTGTCAGCAACATGCAGGACGCCCACATTGAAGGCAGGGAAGATAAAAAAAAGGATGAAACGGAAAACCTGAAAAAAGAACTGGAAGAAATCAAAAGCCTTGTCCTGGCGCTGCATCATAAAGAGGATCGCCAGACCGAAAAAAAATCAAAAGCCCCCTGAAGCCGCCCCCTCGTGCCCAAACGGCCCAAGGGTGTTTCACGGGTCTGAATTCTGATCCCCCTGCCATAAACCGCAGAAGGCCCGGGCGAAAAAACCACCCAGGCCCAAATTCAGGCTCTCAGGGTAAAACCGTTTTCCGTCACGGTTTCCTCCTGTTTTTCACGCAGGCCCTCCCTGCCTTCCGGAACAATGCGCAGGCGAAGCTGGTATTTACCCGTTTCCAGGTCCAGGGGCAGACGCCCGCCATCCGGCACCATCAAAACCACCACCTTACCCCGGACAGGATCTGCTGCGTTTTTGTCCTCCCTGCGATCCGAAACCATACGCCCTTGCCTGCGCGAACGTGCGGAACGCACCTTCAGCACCCTCACAGGCACATCCCCGGCGCTGGCGTACGGATGTCCCCGCTGTCCGGAAGATCCTGTTTCAGCAATTTTTCCGACGACAATGTCCATGGCTTCCCCCTTCCTCTTGTTTTTAAGATTCTTATCGGCAGGAAAAGGAGAAGACCTGAGTTTTTCAAAGATTTTTTTGCGCCTGCTCACACACCGCCCCATGGAAAAACCCCGCAAACAAAAAGCGGATTCAGACTCTTTTCAAACCCTTCCCCCCTTTTTTTGACAGCAGTACCCTGAAAAGCAGCGCTGCACTGCAAAGAAAACAGATCCAGGCCCGCACAAAGGGCGTTTTGCAAACCCTGGTCACATCCCGCCGGATACTTTTGGGGCAAACCGACTCTTGGGAGGGTTAAAGTATCCATGGGCAAGGCCTGGAAAATTTTTCTGGATATGCTTCACCAGACGGGACATGCCCATACCCGGACCAAAGGAAGCCGCCTCTGATACCAGCCTGTGATACCGCAGGGGATCAAAGTTCAGATTGCGCCACTGGATAAGACGCACACCGTGATTTCTGAGAAAAAATTCCAAAGCCGCCCGTTCTTCCGGCGCATCCGTGACGCCGGGGGCGTTCAGATAATTGATGGCCACATGCCCATCCCGTTTTTCCGCCACATCCACGCTCCTGAGCACATCGGAAAAGCCATAGCCTCTGGGCTGAAAATAGGCCTGGTACACCGACTCGCGGGCGCTGTTCATGCTCACCCGGATGGAATCCAGACCCGCCTCAAAAAGCCTGTCCAGTACAAGGGGAAGGCTTGCGTTGGTGTTCATGTTAAGCGTCCCCTGATCCGTTTTTTCCCGGATCAGACGAAGGGCCGGTTCAATCACATGGGCTGCGAGCAGGGGATCCCCCTCGCAGCCCTGGCCAAAGCTCACCACAGCATCCTTCACCCTTTCGATGTGAAGAAGGGCGATTTCCGCAATTTCCCTGGGGCTGGGGGTAAAGGCAATGCGGTTCTGGCAGCTCTGCAGTTCGGGATTGTCCTGAAGGGAAATGCAGCCTAAGCAGCGGGCGTTGCAGGCACGGGAAGTGGGCAAGGGCGCTTCGTAGCGGCCAAGAAAAAAGTTTTTGGCCGCAGGACAGCCATAAACAAGGGCGCAGTTTTTAATGTGAAGCAACAGCCGGTTTTTCGGCAGCCGGGTGCGGATATCCAAAACCCCTTCCTGCACCTTTTCCACGGGCATGCAGCGCAGATCCTGCCGATCCTCCCGGTCCACCTGGAATACGGCAGAGGCAAAACCCTTCACAGACCAGCCCACGGCCCCATAGGCGAAAAGCGGCAGAATACGGGCGTTTTTTCTTTCCTCATAGGCAGGATGATGGGTGATGACATAGCCGGGCGAGTTAAAGGCCGCCACAGGAAAAAGGGGTTCCCCCGGCACCCAGGGATTTTCTTTCAGAACCTCAGCCCGGTTTTTACGGATGTTCCACAAAAGGGGGGCACGGTCGGGAAGAAGAAGGGTTTCACTGCCATGGGGCAGGGGCGTGACATCCTTTTCCATCAAGGGCGCAAAACGATCCCCGCACATGCCCAGGGCGGCATAGCCTTCGAGGTCAAAGATTTCACCTGCGCTGTTGGCCACAAGGCCCTGTACATACGCGTCACTTTTTTTCTGGGACCTGTGGGATTTTCTGGGAGCCATGGGTCTGTCTTCCTTGTCAAGCGTCTTCCCGTTGACAGCAAAAGGCGCTTTGGGGTATCGCTTCAAAGCAATATGAGGTTTGTTTCAGGCGTAATGTCAGGCGCAAAAGCCATCCAGACGCTTCCGGATGACTTTTGCGCCTTTTGCATATCGAAAAAAACCTTCTGGGGAAAGCCTTTCATGAAGTCCCTTCTTCTTCTGGATCATTTTGACTCCTTTACTTTCAATCTGGTGCAACTTTTCGCCCTGGCAGGAAAAAAACCCCGGGTGCTGCGCAGCCATGCTTCCCTCAATCAGGTAAGAAAAGAAAATCCCGCAGGTCTTATCATCGGTCCCGGTCCCGATGACCCGGCCCGGTGCAGTCTGGCCATGGCCGCCATCGCGCATTTTACAGGCCGCATCCCCATTCTGGGCATCTGCCTTGGCATGCAGTGCCTGGCCGAGGCCTTTGGGGGCCAGACGGTGCGGGCCATCGCCCCGGTTCATGGAAAAACAAGCCTTGTTTTTCATGATGCAAAGGGAATTCTGCGAGGCGTACCCACCCCCTTTACCGCCTGTCGCTACCACTCCCTTGCGGTTCAGCTTTCTGAGGAAAGCTCCCTTGTGATCTGCGCCAGAGCCGAAGACGGCACAGCCATGGCCCTGCGCCACAGTACGCTCCCCATCCATGGGCTGCAGTTTCACCCGGAAAGTTTTTTAAGTGAATCCGGCCATCAGATGGCCCTGAATTTTCTTGGAGAGCTGACATGATCCATCTCAAAAATCTGAAAAAACCCGCAGGATTTTGCCGCCGAACCCTTTTTTTTGAAGGGGATTTTGCCTCTCTTGCCAAAAACTTTGAGAAAGAAAGGGGAGCCATGGTTCTTCTTTCCGGCGGAGACCACCCCGAAGCCCGCATACAGGGGCTGGGCCTCTGGCCCTTTCTGGAGCTTTCCTGCCAGGAAAAAGAAGCCACCCTATTTCAGCAAGAACTTGTGCTCCAAAGCCAGGATGTGCTGGGCCTTGTGGATGCACTACTGCAATCCTGCGCCTTTCCCGAAGAAAAAGAGGGGCTTCCCTTTGGTCTCTTTGGTTTTTTTTCCTATGACCTGAAAAACCATATGGAAAAACTTCCCGACACCGTCGTGGACGATCTTTTTCTTCCCCTGTACCAGCTTTTTGCCCCACGCCTTGTGCTGTGGCAGGACCTCCATGAAAAAAATACCCTGCACCTCAAAGCCCTTTTTCTTGATGACGAAAACCCCGAAGATGCCGAAATCCTGCTCAACCGAATGACCCAAAGGCTTCAGGATACGGTTTTCCCAAACCCCATGCACCATCCCCTGCCTTGCTCCGGCTCCCTGTCGTCCACCTTTACGCGTGAGGCCTATGAAGGGGCTGTGGCCCGTATCCGGGAACATATTCTCCGGGGCGAAGCCTATCAGGTGAACCTTTCCCAGCGTTTCAGCCTGGCCTATGACGGTTCCGCCTATGCTCTTTTTTTAAAGATGTTTGAAACCGCTCCCCAGCCCTTTTCCGCCTTTCTCCAGGCAGGGGATTTCCAGCTGGCATCCCTGTCTCCGGAACGCTTTGTATGCGTGAAAGGCAGAAGAATCGAGAGTCATCCCATCAAAGGCACCCGTCCCAGGGGAAAAACCGCAAAAGAAGATGCTCACCTGAAAATGGACCTTGAAAAAAGCCAGAAGGATAAGGCCGAGCTGTCCATGATCGTGGATCTGGTGCGCAACGATCTTGGCCGCATTGCAGTGACAGGCAGCGTACGGGTGGAGGTGCCCGGCCGCACGGAAATCTGGCCCCATCTTTTTCATCGGGTCGCCGTGGTTTCCGCTGAGCTGGAGCCTGGCCTGGGAGCAGGGGATATTCTCAAGGCCGCCTTTCCGCCAGGTTCCGTTACCGGTTGCCCCAGAATCCGGGCCATGGAACTCATTGATACCCTGGAGCCCAAGCGCCGTCATGCCTATACGGGCAGCCTCGGTTACCTGGGATTTGACGGCCGCATGGACCTCAATGTGGCCATCCGCACGGTGATTGTCCGTGGAGGCAACGCCCATTACGCCGCAGGGGGAGGGGTGGTCTGGGACTCGGATCCGGAAGAGGAATACCGGGAAAGCCTGCACAAGGCAGCCCCCTTTTTCAAGGCCTTTGACTGCAAAGCAGAAGAGCAAGGAAAAAAAGAAGACACTCTCATCTGGCGGGATGGTCGTTTTCTACCCCTTTCTTCCTCAGGCCTGCCCCTCGACTCCCCGGCCCTGCGCCATGGCCGGGGGCTTTTTGAAACCCTGCGGGTGGAAAACGGCGAGGCACTGCACCTTGGGGAACACGCGGAGCGCCTTGCAGGATCGGTTTTTGAGGTCACGGGAAAAACCATGCCCGGTGTACACTGGCCCCATGTGGCCCAGCGCCTCTGCACCCTTCACCCGGAAGCGGCCCGGAGGGGCCAGCTCCACCTGATTGCCATGGATACAGGAAAAAATCTCCTTTCCCTGGCAGCCCTGCTCAAACCCCTCGTTCTTTCGCCTCCCAAAGACGGACTTGTGCTGATTGGCCATCCAGAGCCTTTTTTCTCCCCCATGGCCCGTCACAAGAGCTTTGCCTATGTTTTTTTCGCCAGAGCCAGGGAAGAGGCGGAAAAAAAAGGGGCGGATGAGGCCCTGATTTTTGCGCCGGACGGCGCGGTTCTGGAAGGCTCCTTTTCCAGCCTGCTCCTTTTTTCAGAAGGCAGCATCCTTGTGCCCCAAGGCCCCAGCCTTCCCGGTGTCACCCGGAAAAAACTTCTTTTACACCTTGAAAACCAGGGCTGGCCCGTGGAAAGGAGAAAACTTTTCATGGAAGACCTGAAAAAAGGGGATTTTCTTTTCTGCTGCTCCAGCCTCAGGGGGCCTTGGTGGGTGAGGGAAGTGGAAGGGAAGGTTTTCAGAAAACCGGAAACCGCATGGTTTGCAGAATTACGCAGAGCCCTGGGATATCCCGCCGAAGGATAATCCAAAACAGAGCTACCATTCTTCCGTGGCGTCCGGCGGCAGGAAGACATCCGGCAGACGCTTTTTCAGGTCCGCCTCCAGCTCAGGATCCATCCTGGCCCCCTCCAGGGTCCGGATACGCACAAAAAGATCCGCACAAAGACCTCTGGCATCCTGCAGGTTGGCATGGCGCAGATCCGCGCCGTCCAGGCGGACAAACTCCAGATTGGCATGGCGCAGATCTGCGCCCATGAGGTTGGTTTCTTCCAGCACAGCGCCGGTCAGGTCTGCACCCATGAGTTTTGCTCCGGAAAGATCGGCTTTGGCCAGCCGGGATTCCCGGAGTATGGCATTTTCCAGCATGGCATGCTGGAGATCCACGCTTTCCAGATTGGTTTTCCACAGGTAAGCACCTGTGAGATTGGCGGCCGTGAGATTGGCGGCCTCCAGATTCACATTTTCCAGATTGGCGTCTTCAAAAATACTTTCCCTGAGGTCGGTCCAGCTCAGGTCCGCGCCCCAGAGATAGCTTTCCGAAAAATCCGCTCCCCGCAGATCCATGCTGCGCAGATAGCAGTTGCTTAAATCCATGCGGGTGACGTTGTACTTATTGAGCCTCCTTATATTGCCCCGGATTCTTCTGGCCGCCTCCTCGCTCTCCCAGCCCCGGAAATCATCAATTTCATCCCTGTAATGCCGCTTTTCCACAAGGTTTCTGCCTTTTTGCTGAAGCCAGAAGATGATCACCCCCAGAAGAAAAATATCCAGGAGCACCCCATGGGCCTCCACAAGAAGATTTTCCCGAAATTCATCGGAATAATAGCCCCAGTGAAGGGTCATGCCCACCACCAGCACCATGCTTGCCAAAAAAACAATGGCGGTCATGAGGATGGGGCTCGCGATGATGAGATCAAAAAGCAACCGGAAACGGCTGATGTTTCTGCCGCCAGTTCTCTTTTTGTCCACCTTGGGGTTCCAGGGAGGAGGGGGCGGAAGGGGGCTTACCATAAACAGGGTCTTCCTTGGAAAGGGTGAGCGCAGCCGCGGCTGCGCGGTTGGAGATCTGGGTCCGCCAGGGGGAGGAGGGGAGGCCCGTGCTAGGCACGATAACAAAAATCCTTGTCATTTAAAAGGGATTGGTGCAAAAGATTCCCGTGCCGGACCTTCGGATCCCAGGGGCTTCCGGATCCTGACATAAAGGGACATCTCCTGGCACCCAACGCAGCGTGACGGCGACTTGTTCATCGTTTCCCCACACTTCACCCATGCATTCCTGGTCTGAACGCTTTTTTTAAGAAAAAATCCCACGCGCCTCCGGGATGGCGCGGAAATTTCTTTTTTTCCCATTTATCTTATGGAGTCTCACATGCTTGTTCTTAAGGGTTTCCAGAAACACTATCTTCGCGGACTTGCCCACCACCTCAAGCCGCTTGTGCTCATTGGCCAGCAGGGGATCACCCCGGCGCTCATGGCTTCCATTGAAGAAGCCCTGCACGCCCACGAACTGATCAAAATCAAATTCAACGATTTCAAGGAAAAAGAGGTCAAGGATGCCCTGATCCGGGAAATTCTCGCGGAAAGCGGAGCCACCCACGTGGATACCATCGGGCATATGGCCATTGTCTACCGCCCCTGCAAGGTCACGGAGAAACGGAAAATCCGCCTGCCCAAAACCGCTTCCGAAATCCCCAGCCGGTAACCGGCCGTCCACCGGCATCCTCGTTTCACCCGCAAGATGCCGATGGACGGAAACCCAGGACAAAAAAGCTACAAAACGGATCAATTCTGTCCATTATTTATAAAAATCGTTTGTTTTCAAAACATTCAAGCGCAACGCCCTCCACTTTACGAATCCAAACCAACAAAGCTCAAAACAAAATAAATCAATAAATTCAAAATACAAAACCTAAAAAGACACGCCAATCCCCCTTCCCAGATCCACCACCCATCCAGGACAAAAAAGCCCCACACCATAACCCAAACGCCCTGTTTGGGGACATTTAAGAATGGCATGCTTCTTGAAAAAGGTCCCTTGCATTGGCATGCGCTTATGCCCCATCTATTTCTTCCCGGAACGCAAGCCCCAAGGCGGCGTCCGGCCCGAAGCAAGGAGCGATTTCATGACAGGGTTTCAGGAACTTTATCAGCAAAAATGCGTATCCGCGGAAAAGGCTGTGGCCATCATCAGGTCCGGCGATGTGGTGGATTATGGTTTCTTCAATGGCAAACCGGTGGTCTGTGACCAGGCCCTGGCGGCACGGCATGGAGAACTCCGGGACGTATACATCCATACGGCTGTCACCATTCCGCCCGTTCCGGAGGTGATCAAATATCCCAAAAGCTTCGTGTACCACGACCTCCAGTTCAGCAAGCTTACCCGCGTCCTGAAAAGCAGCGGATTCCCCGCCTACTACCTTCCCATCATGTACCATCAGGCTCCCGCCTGGTTTCGCGACCGGGTGGCGGATCACAGAAACGTGGTGATCTGCGCGGTATGCCCCATGGACAGGCATGGTTACTTCAACCTCGGCCCCCATCCCTCCGCCACCCTTGCAGCCATGGAAGAGGCGGACACCGTGATTCTGGAAGTGGTGCAGGACATGCCCCGGTGCCTGGGAGGTGCTGAGGAATCCGTGCATATCTCCCAGGTGGACTATGTGGTGGAAGCACCTGAGGACCAGAAAATGGCGGACCTCCCCACCGCAGAACCCAGCCAGACAGACCGGGACATCGCCAGCCATATTATGCCCTTTATCCACGATGGCAGTTGTCTGCAGCTTGGCATCGGCGGCATGCCCAATGCCGTAGGGAAGATCATTGCGGATTCGGACCTCAAGGACCTGGGCGGACACACGGAAATGCTTTCCGACGCCTATGTGGATATGCTCCTTTCCGGGCGCATGACAGGCCAGAGAAAACCCTTTGACAAAGGCCGCGTCGCCTACACCTTTGCCCTGGGATCCCGCAGACTCTACAATTTCATGGACAACAATCCCGCCGTATCCGCTTACCCCGCAAGCTACACCAACGATCCCAGGGTGATCGGCCAGATTGATGACTTCATCTCCATCAATAACGCCCTGCAGGTGGATCTCTACTCCCAGATCAACGCGGAAAGTCTTGGTACCACCCAGGTTTCCGGAAACGGGGGCATGTGGGATTTTGTCATTGGTGCCCAGTGGTCCAAAAACGGAAAAAGTTTCATCTGCCTTGCCTCCACTTACAAGGATAGCCAGGGTAACCTGCGATCCAGGGTGATGCCCCGCCTGAAGGAAGGCAGCATCGTCACCATTCCCAGACATCAGGTGGATTATGTGGTAACGGAATTTGGCGCCGCAAGGATGCGCGCCCAGTCCACATGGAGCCGCGCCGAGCGGATCATCGGCCTGGCCCATCCGGATTTCCGCGAAAGCCTTGTGCAGGAAGCCGAGACCATGGGAATCTGGCGGCAATCCAATAAAAAAGACGCCTGAGCAGCGCCTTTTCAAAGACAGACCCGGGGTACGGGAAAATCCCCCGCACTCCGGGTCTGCAGACCCATGCCTTCGCCCGAATCAGCCCAGGACTTCAGACATTTTCTTCCTGTTTTTCCTTAATCATTTCAACAGCCTTCATAAATACATCCCCAAGCCGCAAGATCCCAACCACCTTCTGCTCTTCACCGCGGGTCACCAGCAAAGACTGGTGCTGCCCCAGAAGAAGCTGATGAATCCCTTCATCCAGAGAAGCATCCTCCTGCACATACTCCCCGGCCGAAGGGGTGTACATGACATCCTTGACTTTGATTCGCGTGGTTTTTCTGGCGATATCCTGCAGGGGTTTATCCCAGAGCCGGAACTGCTCCAGAAGCCCCTTCATGAACTTGGGGCTCAGGCCAAAACGGGAAAGCCCCAGGCTCATGGGACTGCCATCCCCCACCTCAAAATACTTGGGCTCCAGAGCCCGCAGCACATCCAGATGACTGAGCTTACCCACAATTTCATTTTTTTCGTCATAGACCAGCACAGCGCGATGTCCCTCCCCGCAGGTGCTTTTCATCCGATTCAAGGCACCTTCCAGGACCAGCATGGCATCATAAAGGGTCTCCTCTCCGGAAATGGTGCTGTATTCGCTTAAGGGAATCATGACTTCTTTGACTTGAATGTTTTTCATGGGGCTGCCTCCTTGGCTGGGGTGGGAAGAGTCGTTCCAGAACAGGCGACTCCTGGGAAAGGAATGCGGGTGTGAAACCCAAGGGAAGGGCTTTATCCTGCATGGGGTGCAGGATAAAGCGTGATAAGGAATCTGCTGCGGTTTTTTATTCGAACCTGAAATCATCCACATTGATGTGGCCCCAGCCTCCGCTGGAAGCATCCACAATGCGAATCTGGGCCTGCTTACCCATCAGAGCGCCAATATCCCATGAAATCCGCTTCATGGTTTCATGACATTCTCCTGTGGTTTTGCGCACCGCTTCACCCTGGACCAGCAGTTCGACGCGCTGGGAAGTCAGATCACAGCCTCCGCCAATGAGAAAGCTGATCCGGGAATTCCGGATGGTGAAAGGTGCGGAGGTCAGGGTTCCCTGGGGGCCGTCTCCCTGGATGCCGCCCGCGGGATCCGATGGTCCGGGACGGTTTTCATAGGTTCCGATCCAGTATTGACCCTGATGGCCTGAGGCCTGTCCCCGGTTCCGGGCTGTGGGGTTATCGCCGAAGGTGGGTTGATTGTTAAAAGCCTCTCCCGTCCGGGTCCAGCCCTTAAGATTACCGGTTTCAAAATCCCAGGTAACAGGCTGGGACGCATTTGCCGATCCCGCTTCAAAGGACATGCCCATGAAGTCTTCCTTACGGACATCCACCCTGAGGGTACGGCCATCTTTCAGATGGATGACAAGGTCAGCGGCGGCATGGGAAGAAAACCACAAGCCAAGGGTGCAGACCAGCCCGAAAATCCCGTACTTCTGAATCCTGCCCATCGTGTGTGACCTCCTGATTCTGCTGTGATTGAAAAAAGGGCCGCCTTCCCCAAAAAACTTATGACAGGGACTCCAGGCTTGCGGCCCCGCAGGCCTCCTGGAGACGGTTGCGTATATAAGCAGCATTTTCCGGATCTTCGAGGTCAAAGCAGTAGCCGTCTTCTCCCAGCAGTCCGCCGGGAACAAGATCTCCCGCTTCTTCGGGATCCGTCACCATATCGCCGTAAAAACAAACGGAAAGCCAGCGGTTTTCCGGGTCGTCGTCAATGATATCCACCATGGCGAAAAGGCTGCGCTTTTTCTGATTTTCATGCTTTACCCGGATGGAGTAGCTCACGCCGGGCCGGGCATTGAAATCCAGCCTAACGCCCTTTTCCGATGAAAAAAAGGCGAGAAAATCCTCAACCACGGGCTTCATACCCGCAGGATCGACCTGCCACGCTTTCAGAAATGTCTCAAGGGATGCCTGTGTCATTGGGGGAGTATCCTTTCCTTAGTATGGGGTGCAAACAATCGTATCAGGTTCTCAGATGGCTCACCAGATGGCCCACTTCCATGAAAATCAGCTCCCGGCAGGCCAGTTTGCAGGCCTTGAGGCTTCCGGGAATGCAGAACACCGCACTTTCTCCGATGCTCCCCGCCGTGGCCCGGGACAGCATGGCCCCAGCCCCGATTTCTTCAAAGGAGAGTTTGGCAAAAAGGGGTCCAAAGGCGGTAAGTTCCTTATGAAAAAGGGGACGACAGGCTTCAATGGTGACATCCTGCCGGGTGAGGCCCGTGCCTCCGCTCACAATCACGGCATCCGCCCTTTCCACGCGCACAGCGTCCAGCACCGCGCCGCCGATGGCCAGAAAGTCGTCTGGAATCACCCGGTGGGTAACGAGGGTGTGGCCCTCTTTTCCGATTTCCCGCGCCATCCATTTTCCGCTTTCATCCGTTTCCAGGGTCCGTGTGCTGGAAACGGTCAGGATGGCCATGTTCAGGTTTTTGATGGCCTGGTGCCCTTTTTTTCCCAAAAGCTTCACAGCGCCTCCACCACAACAAGGTCTTCCCCATCTTCTTCTGTGACGCGGACATTCACCGTATGGCCTTTTTCCGTCTCCACGTAACGACCCACAAAGTCTGCGTGAATGGGAAGCTCCCGGTGCCCCCGATCCACCAGCACGGCAAGGCCGATGCAGCGAGGTCTGCCAAAATCAATGAGCGCATCCATGCCCGCCCGCGTGGTGCGCCCCGTGTACAGCACATCATCCACCAGCACCACATCCATACCATCCACATCAAAGGGAATGTTGGTGGAGCGCAGCACCGGGTGATGGGCGATGCGGGTCCAGTCGTCCCTGTACAGGGTAATATCCAGATTGCCCAGCATGACGGGAAGCTCTGCAATTTCCCGGATACGGTCAGCCAGCCTTCTCGCCAGAAAAACCCCGCGGGTATGAATGCCCACCAGGGCCAGACGGTCCGTATCCGGATAACGCTCCAGGATCTCGTAGGCCATGCGGGTGAGAATGCGGTCCATATCCCGCGCTTCAAGGATTCTTTTTTCCATGTCTGCCTCCTGATTGCATGCTGATCAAAACTTTAGCGGATTCCTCAACGCCTTACAAGGCATCCATTGAAAAATGCCTTCCCGCAGCTGCCGAAAGCCCCCCCCTGTCCATGGCGTTTCCTTATCATCTTCTGTTTTTTTTGCACGCTGACACATCTGCTGACAGCTCCCGCACCGCATGCGGGCACCAACAAAACCCTCTTCCACCACGCATCTTCCCGTCTTTCAGACCTCTGCGGCTCATACTCCGGGGATGGGATTTGTACGGCATGGTTATTGCTTTTTGCATCACTGATTGTTTATTGCCCATTGATTTCCGAGACAAAAATACAGACAGCGCTCAGGCCTCAGACTAGGCAACGGGAGGAATGCTGGATATGCTGATATTCTGTGATGCGTGCGGGAAGGTAAATTTTCTCAAAAAAGAAAAAATCCCCGAAGGTGCCTCCCGAACCCCCTGTATACACTGTGGATCCGAAATACCGATCCCGGAGTCCTTTGAAAGCGAAGCGGACACCGGACCCCCGACGAAAAAAAACAGCCGGACCCCGGATGTCACGCCCCTTCAAAGGACGGACCGACGTCCCTATCCCGGCATCCACGGCCTTTCATTCCGTCTTCTCATGCCTTTCATTCTGATCCTGCTCTGCGTTTCCGCAAGCATTGCCTATGCCTATTACAAAGCTGTCCCCGCAATCATTGAAGAGCAGATCAATCAGCGGGCCTTTGCCATTTCCCGTTCTTTCAGCGCTGCCGTGGCCCAGCCCCTTTTATTGAAAAACTACCTTGCCGTAAGCCAGGCGGCTTCTGTGCATGCGGATCTTCCCGGCGTCGCCTATGTGGTTGTCCAGAACCATGACAAAGCCATTGTCACAGGCATTTTTGGCCTCTTAAGCCGTTTTGATGAAGACTTTGCCAGGGGGGTCACGGCAGGGGGATTTCCGCCGGGACTGGTCCAGCTCAATCCCATTGCGGAAAACGAGTCCATTTCCGCCAGAAATATTCTCGTCGGAAAACGCAGAATCCATGATGTGGCCATACGCATCCGGACCAGCGGGGGGATTGTGCATGTGGGGCTTTTCATGGAGGACGCCGAGAATGCCGTACGCCGGAGCCTGCGCCCCCTGATGGTGGTCTTGTCTGCCCTGTTTATCGCAGGAGGCGCCGCCCTCTGGTGGATCACGGCCAGCATTGCAAATCCCATCCGGAATCTGACCCGTGTTGCCCACGCCATTGCCATCGGAGAGCTGGATACCCCCGTCCATATCCGGGGAAAGGGAGAGATTGCCGATCTGGGACAGGCCATTGAAACGATGCGCATTTCTGTCAGATCTGCCATCCTCCGCTTACGAAACCGACAGGGAGTGGGGAAGAATGCATGACCCAGGAAGGAAAATTTTTAAAATGAGACATCTTCTGACGCTGATGGCCTTTGCCTACCTGCTCTTTGTCCTTCCCCAGTCCGCAACAGCCGAAGTATACCCCATTGCCATGCTTCCTCTCCATGCGCCGGAAGAGGTTCTGGGACGGATCACTCCCCTGGCGGCCTACCTTTCCGCCCAAACCGGCATGGATATTCGGGCAGTCATTCACAGAAATTACGGCGATTATGAAAACCGGGCGCTTTCCGGAGACCTTGCCCTGGGTTATCAGAATCCCTCCGTCTATATCCGGATTTCCCACGTTCACGAAGCCCTTGCCATTGCAGAAGACACCATTGGAGGCACGCGCTTTAGGGGGCTTATCATCACAACCACAGACAGCCCCATCCAGACCCTTTCCGATCTGAAAGGAAAACGGATCAGCATCGTGGGCCGGACATCCACGGGCGGCTATCTTTCCCCCAGCCTCACCCTCAGGAAAGCAGGACTTGATCCGGAAAAGGACTGTCGTATCATGGAAGCTGCGGACAATACTCAGGAAAACGTCATTTTTTCCGTGCACATTGGGGAGGCAGACGCCGGATTCATCCGTGAATCCGCCCTCCACATGGCCAATACCTATATCCCTCCGGGACGCATCCGCGTTCTTGCTGAAGGAGAATGGATCCCCAACTACTGCCTTTCTGTGCGCAGAGACCTGCCCGAAGCTGCAAAGCAGAGCATACGCAAAGCCCTTCTTGCTCTGGAACCCGGCCATCCCGTACTCCAGAGTCTCCATATCCTGCGCTGGCATCCTGCCGAGGATGCGGACTTTGACGGGATCCGCTGACCAGAGGCCCCTCCCTCGCTTCCACAGAAGATATCTCAAAGGGGTGTCTCAGGCTTGCATCCTGCGTTCCTTTTGCTAGAGTGCGGCCTCAGGTCCCCGTCGGAAAAAGAACATTTCCAACGGGGACATCCGGCACTGACCCCCCAAGGAATGCTCCTGGATGCTCCCCTTTTCTCCCGAACTTTCTGACCTCCCCTGGCTTTTCTCAGGCCTCTGCCTGCTTCTATGCCTCCTTCTCGCCTACTCCAGGCTGCGTCTCAGGGAAAAACTGAGGGAAGCCGAAGGAGCCCTTTGCCTGTGCGAAGAAAAACTACGCTTCACCCAGGCAGGCCAGGAAAGCCTCACCCGGAGTCTCGAAGGACTTTCCGCCAGAATTTTTGAAGAAAATCAGCGGTACTTCATGGAGATGGCAGACCGAAATTTTGTCCATCACCTGGATGCGGCCCGGCATGCCATGGAAACCCGGGAGATGAGTTTTCGCAATCTCCTCGACCCCCTGAAAGAGATGCTCTTTTCCTATGAAAAGGAAGTACAGACCTTTGCCAAAGACAGGGAGCGCACCCTCGGGGATCTGGGACGTCATCTCAGCCTTCTGGGAAACGCCCACACGGAGCTGAAAACCGAAACCCAGCGCCTGATCTCAGCCCTGAAACAACCCCAGGCCCGGGGACGCTGGGGCGAGCTGACCCTCAGGCGCGTGGTGGAGATCAGCGGGCTTGCCCCACGCTGTGACTTTACCGAGCAGGTACACATGGAAAACGAAGAAGGACGCTTCAGGCCGGACATGGTGGTCACCCTTCCCGGCGGCGGGCAGGTGGTGGTGGACGCCAAGGTTCCCCTTTCCGCCTATCTCGATGCCATGGAAGCGGATACGGAAGAAGCCCGAAAAAAGGCCCTTTCCGGCCATGCCCGTCAGGTTTCAGAACATGTGCGCCTTTTATCCCAGAAAAGCTACTGGCGTCAGTTCAGCCCTTCCCCGGAATTTGTGATTCTCTTTATTCCCGGAGAAAGTTTTTTTTCCGCAGCCCTGGAAGAAAGGCCGGATCTTCTGGAACAGGCGGCTTCCAGAAACATTCTCCTTGCAACCCCCTCCACCCTCATCGCCATGCTGAAAACCATTGCCCTTGTATGGCGGGAGCAGGAATCCTATGAAAACAGCAGAAAAATTGTGGACATGGCAAAGGAGCTGCATCAAAGACTTCTGCGTTTTTCCACCCACATGAACCGCCTGGGCCAGGACATGGAAAAAAGCGTCAAGGCCTTTAATCAGATGACAGGCTCCTTTCAGCGCCGGGTTCTGCCCTGCCTGCGGCAATTTGAGGAAATGGGCGTTGCAGGCGACATCCGCATTAAAGAGCCCCAGGATATAAACCCCAGCCCGGAAATCCCAGGTGATCAGACCTGATGTGGTCAAAATCCTCTTTTTTTATTTAAGGAATCCCCGTTGCCATGAAACGCCTTATCCCCATACCCAAACCGCCTGGAAAGAAGAAAGTCCCAAGCTCCCTTTCCATTCTTTTGCTGGGAATTCTTTTTCTTGCCATGGGAGGATGTGCGGCCCAGGCCCCCAGAGTTGTGGAGCCGCCGCCCGAGCCTCTGGAAAAAATCGCCCCCCTGCTTCGCCTTATGCCGGAGACCTATCCGCTTTTTGAGGATGATCTTGAGTATGAGGGTCTGCTCCCGGCCCTGCACCGGAGCCTTGAATTCTATCGGAAACTCTCTCCGGACCGACCCGTGCGCTTTGGCGAAGACAGCTATCCTGCCCGCCACATGATCGCATCCACCCTTCATCTCATGGATCTTGTCCGTGAACGGCCGGACAAAGAAACCCTGAACCGGAAAATCCGGGAAAACTTTCTTGTATACCGGGCTACGGGCTCACCTCCGCCGGGAACGGAACTGAGACCTGCGGGCAAGGTTCTCTTCACGGGCTACTATGAGCCCCTTCTGTCCGGCAGTCTTCAAAAAAACGAACGCTTTTCCATCCCCCTGCACGGTATGCCAGAGGATCTTTTTGAGGTGGATCTTTCCCCCTTTGGCACGGATTACGCCGGAAAACGCATCCGCGGACGCTGGACAGGAAAAACCTTTGAGCCCTATCCGGACAGGGATGCCATCTCCCACGAAGGGGCCCTGGAAGGAAAAGCGCCCGTCATCGCCTATCTTGCCTCTCCCATTGACAAATTTTTTCTTCAGGTTCAGGGATCGGGCATTGTCTACCTTGCAGAAGGCGGCTATATCCGGGTGCATTACAGGGGACAGAACGGGAGAGCCTACCGCTCCATCGGCAGCCTCCTGATCCAGACGGGCAGGGTGCCCAAAGAAGAGATGTCCATGCAGCGCATCCGCAGGTATCTGGAGGAAAACCCCGAAGAACAACGGGAGATTTTTGCCTTCAATCCTTCCTATGTTTTCTTTCATACGGTGAAGGAGGGGCCCATCGGTGCTTTGGGCTTTCCTCTGACCGCAGGAAGGTCCCTGGCCGTGGATCGCAGGCTTTTTCCTGACGGCGCCCCCGTCTTTATCCAGACGGTAAAGCCCCTGCTCTTTGCCGATGGGACCATTGCGGACTGGCGCCCCTTCTCCCGCTTCATGGCCGCCCAGGATACGGGAGGTGCCATCCGGGGCAGCGGTAGGGCGGATATTTTCTTTGGCAACGACGGGTACGCGGAAACGGCAGCAGGCCACATGCAGCATCCGGGAGAAATGTTTTTTCTGGTGCTGAAGCCGCAGTAGGGGGGGCAAGGCTGGGGCACCCCATAGGGGACAAAAAATGCACTGTCCCTGGATGTCTTTTTCCAGGATACAGCGCATTTTTTTAAGAGGGCATACCCGGAATTTTTTTAACGGGCAGCCTTGGCTTTGCGGATCTGGTCAATCAGGGCCGGAACAATTTTGGAGGCATCCCCCACAATACCGTAATGGGCAAAATTGAAAATTTCCGCCTTGGCATCCTTGTTGATGGCCACAATAGTCTTGGCTTCGGACATCCCCGTGGTATGCTGTACGGTACCGGAAACGCCTACGGCAAGATAAAGCTCCGGCCGGATGGTTTTGCCTGTCTGGCCAATCTGGCAGTCGTGGGTGATGAGGCAGGCTTCCACCACAGGACGGGTTCCCCCGACCTGGGCGTCCAGCTCTTTGGCCAGCTCTTCCAGCCTGGCAAAGGTCTGGGTATCTCCTGCACCCATCCCCACACAGACAACCCGTTCCGCTTCCCGGATATTGATACCGCTGTGCTCCCGCTTTTTCACGGAAAGCACCTTTACAGGATCTGCGGCTTCATCAATGGAAAGGTTCAGGGTCACCACCTCACCCTTGCGGGCGGTATCCTTAACGGGCATGTCCATGACACCGGGCCGCACCGTGGACATCTGGGGCCGGTGATCCGGGCAGAGAATGGTCGCCATCACGTTGCCCCCAAAGGCCGGACGGGTGGAAACCAGGATTTTTTTCTCTTCATCAATATCGAGAAGGGTACAATCCGCAGTGCATCCCGTATGGAGACGAAAGGAGATACGGGGAGCAAGATCCCTTCCCACAGGAGATGCGCCCACAAGAAGCACATCGGGCTTTCTTTCCAGGGCTTCCTTGCATATGATGTCCGTGTAATGCCCCGTCCGGTATTCGGCCAAGGCAGGATGATCAGCGAGAAGGACAATATCCGCTCCATAGAGGATCAGCTCTTCCGCCAGTTTTCCCACATTGTGGCCCAGAAGAAACGCGGTGAGCGGTGCGCCGAGCTTGTCGGCAAGTTTACGCCCTTCTCCCAGCATTTCCAGGGAAAGGGTCGTTCGGGTCAGGTTTCCTTCCTGCTGTTCAATGAAAACCCAGACGCCTTTATAATCACTGAAATCCTTGGTATCTGTCATGATAGGTTCACCCTAGATTTAGATAAAGTTGTGTTCTTTGAACTTTTCCACAAGCTTGCGGGCGGATTCTGCGGGATCACCCTCCAGAATCTCCACCTTCCCTTTAATCCTCTTGGGACTGAAAACTTTGCGCAGCCGCGTTGGCGAACCTTTCAGGCCGAAGTTGGCGGGATCGCCATCCAGAACATCCATGCCCCAGATCTCAATTTCCTTGGCATAGGCTTCCATGAGCATGTCCATGGGGGCGACACGGGGTTCGTTCAGTTCCTTTTCAGCGGTGATGAGGCAGGGCAGGGGGGCTTCCAGCTCCCGGACCATGTCGCCCATGTTCTGCAGAACAAAAACCTTATCCCCTTCACAGCGGATATCCAGGGCATAGGAGCAGAGGGGGAGCTTGAGGAAATCGGCAATTTCAGGTCCCACCTGGGCGGTGTTGCCGTCCATGGCCTCAACACCGGTGATGACCATATCAAAGGAGCCGATTTTCCGGATGGCAAGGCCCAGGGTATAGGCCGTTGCCCAGCAGTCGGCACCGCCGAATTTGCGGTCTGTCAGAAGGATGGCGCGGTCGCATCCCATGCCCAGGGCTTCCCGCAGAGATTCTTCCACCTGGGGAGGCCCCATGGAAATCACGGTGATGGTGCCGCCATGGACATCCTTCAGGGCGAGGGCCGCCTCAAGGGCATGTTTGTCATTGGGGTTGATAATGCTGGGAAGGCCGGTGCGGATCAGCGATCCGTTTTCGTCCCATTTCACTTCCGTAACGTCCGGTACCTGTTTGATGCAGACAATAATATTCATGGTGCTTCCTTAAAATACTCCCTGGAAAAGGGCCGGTGGCCAAAGCCGACCGGCCATATCAGTCCTGTTTCAGCGACCGGCCAGATAGGCCATGCCCGCAATGGTCTTGTTGATTTCAAGGCTGGAGGCCACAATACCGCCATGCATGGCGTTGCGGAACAGTTTTTCCACCTTGTATTCCTTGGAGTAGCCATAAGAACCATGAATCTGTACCGCCATGCGGCAGACTTCCTGTACCATGGGCACCACAAAAACCTTGAGTTCGGCGGAGGGCACTTCAAAGGGTTTTTTCTGATCCTGAAGCAGGATGGCATTGTACACCATGAGCCGAGAGGCATCGACCTTGGTCTTCATTTCCGCCAGCATCCAGGTGAAACCCTGCATGAAGCCCAGGGGGAAACCGCTCACCACCCGCTCCTTGCTGTATCGGGCCGCTTCTTCCAGGGCACCCTGGGCGCCGCCCACAAGGGCAGCCGCCTGCTGGATACGCTCACCAGCAATCCAGCGCAGCAGGATTTTGAACCCCTTGCCCTGTTCTCCGAGGATGTTGGCCTTGGGAACACGTACATCCTTGAAGAAAATGTCGCAGGTGTCGGCACCGTCGAGACCCATCAGTTCATAATGGCCGGAGCAGGTGATACCGGGGCTGAATTTATCCACGATGAAGGCGGTTGTATCGGTTTTGGCACCCTGCATGGAAAGGTCCTTGGCAAAGAAGATGCCGTAACCGGGCTTGTTGGCCATGCTGATGAAACGTTTGGTGCCGTTGAGGATAAAATCATCCCCATCAGGTTCGGCCACCATGGTCAGGGCCTTGGGATCGGAGCCGGTTCCGGGTTCGGTGAAGGCCATGCTGGCCCAGGCGCTGCCGTCGCACATGGGGGGTACAAATTTCTTTTTCACCTCTTCCGTACCCCAGTGACAGATGGTTTCGGCCACAGAATTGTTCATGAAAAAGGGCAGCATGCAGGTGGAGCCGGTCTTGCCGAGTTCTTCGGCAAAAAGGATGAGATTGAAGTTGGTGCTGCCGATACCGCCAAACTCCTTGGGTACATCCATGCCCAGCAGCCTTGCCTTGGCGAAACGCTGGAGAAGGTCGGGAGGATAATCCTTGTGCTCGGCCATATAGGCATCAATTTT
Organism: Desulfobotulus sp.; assembly: GCF_034006065.1. Taxonomy (NCBI): domain Bacteria; kingdom Pseudomonadati; phylum Thermodesulfobacteriota; class Desulfobacteria; order Desulfobacterales; family Desulfobacteraceae; genus Desulfobotulus; species Desulfobotulus sp. Next base: position 43,380 of record NZ_JAVETM010000021.1, read on the forward strand.
GGTAACTTCTTTTTCACAGAAATCCTTGGCGGTTTTCTGAACCATTTTTTCAAAGGGAGATAGGTTGAAATCCATGGAGAATCCTTTCATTGGGTGCGTTCATAAAAGAATAAGGTCTGTGCTGTGCGGAATGTGATTTATTGTAGATCAAATGTTTGCGTACATAGCAAATACTTTTTCATCCCCTGGGGAAATGAATTGAATGAATGTATAATTTTGATTGTTTTTGAAAGAAAAATGGAGAAAATCCATGTTTGTGACCCTAAAAAGGATCGTAACGTGGCCTGTTTTTATATTGAGAAAGAAAAATATGTTTTTGAGTTTTTTAGAAAACGCAGGAGAAAGGAACGGTGTATCCAGGAGGGCCTTGTTGACGACCCTGCCTTCCCTGATCGGCAACGGCTGCTCCCCTATTCGGAAACGCATTCTGGAAAGCCTTGTTTTTCAAAGGCAAAGGCAAATTTTTACAAGAAAAACTTGACGGCTTTTTTGAAATGGGATTTAGTTAGTGTGCAAGCTATTAGAGCGTCAGGTTTCACATTGTCCCTCTTTCATCAAAACTGGTTCACAGGAACAAAATTGAAATCCATAAACTCCATGAACGCCATGGGGTTTGAATCAGTAACCTTTAAAAATTTTGTATACAAAACTTTTCCCAAGGAGGCAGCATGACGACCAAGATCCGTGGTATCGACCCTCTTTTCCAGCCCATCCAGATCGGCGGTATGACGGTAAAAAACCGCATCTACATGCCCGCCATGCACCTTGCCATGTGTGAAAACTATGAGGTTTCCGAGCAGGTGACGGCCTTTTATGCGGAAAGGGCCAGGGGCGGGGCAGGGGCCATCTGTGTGGGCTATGCCTCGGTCAACGAACTCTCCGCCAATGTCAGCCACATCGGCGCCCATGAGGACGCCCACATTCCCGGCCTCAAAAAACTGGCTGATGCCATCAAGGCCGGAGGAGCCCGTGCCCTGGTGCAGCTCAACCATGCAGGCCGCTACAACCACTCCATGCTCCTCAATGGTAAGCAGCCTGTGGCTCCTTCGGCCATTGCCTCCAACCTGACCCGTGAAGTGCCCAGAGCCATGACAAAGGAAGACATCGACCAGACCGTCGCTGATTTTGCCGCAGCCGCAGGAAGGGTCAAGGCCGCAGGATACGACGGGGTGGAGATCCTCAGCGGTACGGGCTACCTCATCAGTGAGTTTCTTTCCCCCCTCACCAACAAACGGGAAGATGAATACGGCGGGTCCTTTGAAAACCGCTGCCGCTTTGCCATGGCAATCTTCGCTGCCATCCGCAAAACCGTGGGCCCGGATTTCCCCGTGGTGGTGCGCATGAACGGAAACGACCTCATGCCCGAGGGCATGGGCCGGGTGGAGCTGAGGGAGTATGCCCGCAAACTCTCCGACTCCGGCCTGGTGGATGCCATCTGCATCAATGTGGGCTGGCATGAGGCCCGCATTCCCCAGATCGTCACCAGTGTTCCCAGAGGGGTTTACGCCTACCTCGCCCGGGGCATTAAAGAAGTGGTGAAGGTTCCCGTCATCGCCAGCCACCGCATCAACGATCCTAAGGATGCCAGAAGACTCATTGCCGACGACATGTGCGATATGGTGGCCATGGGCCGCAGCCTCATTGCCGATGCCTTTCTGCCCAAAAAAGCGGAAGAGGGCCGGGAAAACGAGATCATCCACTGCATTGCCTGCGCCCAGGGCTGCTTTGACAACCTTTTCAAGTTCAAGCATGTGGAATGTCTCTGCAACCCCAGGGCGGGCTATGAATTTAAAATGGCTCCCGTCACGACGAACACGCCGAAAAAGATCTTTGTCATCGGCGGCGGTGCTGCGGGCATGTGCGCTGCCCTGGCGGCCCACGAAAAGGGCCACAATGTGACCCTCTTTGAAGCCTCAGGTCGTTTGGGGGGTCAGCTTTACCTGGCTGCGGCGCCTCCGGGTCGGGAAGAGTTTGCGGAACTGGCGAAGGATCTCGCCGTTCAGGTGCAGGTGAACAATATCCGGGTGATGCTGAAAACCCCTGTGGATAAGGCTCTTCTGGAAAGGGAAAAACCCGATGCCGTGATTCTTGCCACGGGTGCCGAACCCCTTTGTCCTCCCATTCCCGGTGCCAACCTTCCCCATGTGGTTCAGGCCTGGGATGTGCTGGAAGACCGGGCTCATACGGGCAAGGACGTGGTCATTATCGGTGGTGGGGCCGTGGGTGTGGAAACGGCCATCTTCCTTGGGGAAAAGGGAACCCTTTCCGGAGAGGAGCTGAAATTCCTCTTTGTAAACAGGGCCGATGATGTGGAAAAACTCTATGAGCTGGCCACAAAGGGAACAAAGAACGTGACCCTCATTGAAATGACCCAGTCTGTTGGAAAAGACATCGGTAAATCCACCCGCTGGACCATGCTTCAGGAAATGCAACGTATCGGCATCCGAACGGATGTGACCACCAAAGCCCTTGAAATCACAAAAGAGGGCGTCAAGGTGGAAGGCAAGGATGGCCTGGAGCTGATTCCTGCGGATTCCGTGGTGCTGGCCGCAGGCTCACGACCCGTTTCCGCCCTGAAGGCGGACATCGAGGCCCTGAACATTTCCTGCACCGTGGTGGGGGATGCGGCCAAGATCGGCCTTGCCTTTGATGCCGTACATCAGGGCTATGCCGCAGGTCGGGCCGTATAGAAAACCTTCTCCCATTCCTCAGGCTTTAAAATAAAGATCCGGGTCGCTTCCTGCATGCAAGGAAGGACCCGGATCCTGTTTTCAGAGCTACTGGGGAGTTTTGTGGGATTTCCAAAGGATCAAAAGGCAAGTTCCATGCGAAGCCCCGCAAGCAGGCTTCCCGTATCCCCATGACGGATGGCCTGGATCCAGGTTTCTTTCCTTTCAGCATGTTCTTGCCTTGAGGTTTGCACCTCAAGGCTTTCCAGTGGTCCGATGTCATGGTGATAGCGGATATCGAGCTTCCGGATACAGCAGGGAAAAAGCCGTGCGGGTGGCAGGGCTTCCATGGCCCATCTCAGATAAGCCGCGTTGTTGGCATGGCGGTTGTAGTCCATGTCATCCTGGAGTACCTGAAAACAAAGACGCTCCGCCTGGGAATCCGGCGGGGGAATATCCTCAAAATCAAAGGGAATATCCACCTCTCCTGCGCAGAGATGGGCGGGCATGGCGCGGTCCAGCCTGGCGGGTTTCCCGGTTTTTCTGTCCACCAGCACCCAGGCGCAGGTACTTTCCATGAGAGGCTTTTCATGGGCATCCAGAAAGACAAAACGCCGCATTTCATAAAGCCGCCGGACAGGTGCACGCCAGGAACGAATGGAAAAAATCTCATCCCAGCGAGGAAAACGATAAAAATCAAAATGGTAGCGATGCACCACCCAGATCTTATTCCAGGCCTCCATGTGCAGGGCGGAAACCCCTAAAGCAAAGGCATGGCGGCTGGCCACATCCTGGCAGAAGTTCAGAGCGGCCACGGGTTTCAGGCAGCCGTCCATCCCCACATCCGAGTAAGCCACCCGGCAATTCTGGATAAAAACATCCTTTTGTTTCTCTTCTTCCATGGAATTTTTTCCGGTTTGTGAAAATTCAGGTGCTTAAAAAACAGGCCTCACCCGTGGAGCTTTCCAGCTGTGGCAAAATCTTTGGGCGAAAAATCGTCAAAGCGAATCCAGATTTTGGAAGGATCCACATCCATGTTTTCCGCAACGATACGGGTGATTTCCTGGGCGACCTTGGCTTTCTGCTCCTGGCTGCGCCCCTCTTTCAGGGCAATGGTGATAATGGGCATGGGCTCTCCTTGAATGATGGAAGAAAAATGGTTTTCCGGGGTCCGGGCGGAGACAAAGGGCCGCATTTTAAGAATCTTTTCGGCTCCTGCGCCGCCATTCTCCCTATATAACCGGAAAATCCTGTTTTCAAAAGTGCACATCAGGGACTATGGGAAAACCTGATGAAGCCTGTCACCGTCATCCTTCGCTCTCCCATATGAAGTGTTCCGAAATCCGGCCCCGTGTCCATCCCCCTGGGTCGGATCCGTGCGTAGGTTCTTGCGGGCGTAACCAGGGTATAATCCTCAAGAACCCAGCGATCCCCTTCCAGCCTTGCCGTTCCGGAAACATGCCGGGTTTCTCCGCCGGAAACCTCGGCTGAAAACAACAGCTTTCCGAGAAAAAAATCCTTATCTTCTGACTTTACCCCTTGTTCCGGTAAAAAAGCAAAGGCCGCGCTGGCATTGCAGCTCGCCATTTCTCCTTCGGATAAGGGCCGCAGATCTCCGGCATGGAGAAGCGATGCCGCATGCAGTACACAGAAAAAAACCATAAGGCCTGTCTTGTATTTCATGGGGGTCTCCTTTCCCGAATCCTTGGGGGAAACATAGGGGCATCCACCATAAAATCAAGATATAAATATTTGTAAATATTGATTTTTTAATAAAACATCGTTCTTGCATCTTGACTTGGGTTTCCGGTCTATGTAGATCTGCCCAAAGACGGTGAAAAGCAGGCGGATTTCCCTTTCGCCGCCCCCCGTTTCCATCCCCCCACACGCCCAAGAAGGAAACCGAAAATCCATGCTGCACCCCCATACGGAAGTACGCTTTATCAATGAACAGATCGGCCGGGGGGTTTTTGCAACCCAACCCATTCCCAAAGGAACCGTGGTCTGGGTGCAGGACCGTTTCGACCGGGTTTTTACGGAAACGGAAGTACGCGCCCTAGAGCCTGTTTATCAGGAAATCCTGGAGACTTACTGCTTCCGGGACCGCCAGGGCCGCTGGGTTTTCTGCTGGGACAACACCCGCTTTGTCAATCACAGTTTTCTGCCCACCTGCATTCTCACACCCTACGGCTTTGAACTTGCTGTGACGGACATTGCCGCAGGCCAGCAACTCACCAATGATTACGGTTTTTTCAATATTATTGAACCCTTTGACTGCCTGCCCGAATTCGGGTGTGAACGCAACCGGGTTCTCCCCGACGACCTGATGCGCCATGCGGATCGCTGGGATACCCAGCTGGCCGAAGCCTTTGGCTTTTTTGACAAGGTACCCCAACCCCTTGCAGGCCTTATTTCAAAGGAACATATGGAAACCGCTCTCCGTATCGCGCGGGGGGAAAGAGCTGCGGACTCCATCCGCATCTGCTATTTTCCCGGTCAGGAGGAAGGCTGAGCCCATGCTTGATTTCGTTCCACTCACAGCAGAAAATTTCTCCGTATTTGAACAGAACATTCTCACTTCAGAAGAAATTTTTCCAGAAAACATCCGGGAGTCTGCGGAAGGCTATCTGGAAGCCCTGCAAAAAAAAGACAGCCTCGGCCTTGTGGCCCTTTTCCAGAACGCGTATGTGGGCAATGTGGTTGGATTCCGCCCCTGCAAGGACGCCTGTGAAACCCTGAAGCTCCATGAAGTCCATGAGAGCGTGGAGGATCTGATTTACCTTTTTAATATCGTCACTCTGCCGGAATTCCAGAACCAGGGATTCGGAAAAAAACTGCTCCGCGCCTTTCTCGACGCGGTAAAGGCTGCCGGATTCCGTAAGGTGGGGGGGCATTTTCGGGGAAATGGCTCCTTAAAAAATTTCAAACTTCTGGGCGGCAAAGAGCTGGGGCGTTTTGAAAACTGGTTTGATACGGGCGAGGCCTATACCTACTGCGTGGTCTGCGTGGATGGTGAGGGAGAAAAGGTCTCCTGACAAAAAACAGATAGAAACGCTCAGGGACAAAAAAGCCTTATCAGGGAATACGCTTTACTGAAGAATAAAAGAATGCATGCCAGAACCCTTTAGGGTCTGGCATGCATTTAGTTTTTCGCGCAAAGGGAATCAGAGGGGACCCGGGCCCTCTGTGTCACGGGAGGTACCGCCAAAGGCCTTTTCCGGATACTTGCCCGTTTTGGTACTGTAAAACGCCCGGATGGTTTCCATGTCTGCCGCCATGTCCCCTGTGGGGCGCAGGATCATGCCCATGCCGCCGGTTTTGGTGGCATAATCCAAAAAACCCAGACCGATGGGTACGCCTGCCCCCTGTGCGATGTGGTAAAAACCCGTTTTCCATTGAGAAACCTTGCTGCGGGTGCCTGAAGGCGGAATGATGAGAACCATTTTGTCTGCAGCATCAAAAATTTCTACGGCAAGTTTTACGGTGTTTTTCCGCTGACTGCGGTCAATGGGGACAAGGCCCATCCATTTCAGCATAAAACCCATGGGTTTTTCCGTCAGCTCCTTTTTACCTGTCATATACACCTTCAGCCGCATTTTTAAGGCCAGAAGCAGAGTCCAGAAAAAATCCCAATTGGAAGTGTGGGGAGCAGCGATCATGACCATTTTTTTTTCTTCTCTGGGCACATCGCCTTCAATTTTCCATCCGCAGATCCAAAGGATAAAGCTGGCAAACAGCCAGAGCAGGGTGTTAAGGACGGGGGTGTCAAAGAGGGTGGTTTTCTGAATTTCCATGCCGAAAAAGGCCTTTCTTTAAAAAACGGTGGATGCCCTGACCAGGCCCCATGGGCGCTGGCGTTGCAGCACCATAGGCAAGCCTCCTTCCGAAAACAACTACCACACAAGATAAAAAAAGAAGAAATCCGCATATCTGTTTGAAAGCCCCGGCATGACGTGGTATCCCATCCAGGTTTTTTTCACCCCCAGACGGCCTGGGTTATATCTTCCGGCAGAATGCACAAACGGCCCTTCCTTTCCGGATGCAGTCGTATCTTTAGGAGTTTTTTATGATTCACTTAAACCGCATCTCGCGGCAGCATGGCAGCCAGATTCTCTTTGACAACGCAAGCCTTCAGATCCTTCCCGGAACCCGAACCGGCCTTGTGGGCCCCAATGGCGCGGGAAAAACCACCATCTTCCGCCTCATCATGGGCGAAGAAAGCCCCGATGGGGGAGAAATCACCCGCAGTCCTAAAACCCGAATCGGTTATTTTTCCCAGGATGTGGGGGATATGGCAGGCCGCAGTGCCCTGGAGGAGGTAATGGCCGCTGTGGGGGATGTGGTGACGCTGGGTGAGAAAATCCGGAGCATGGAAGCGGCCATGGCAGAACCCATGGACGACAATTCCCTGGCAGAGCTTCTGGAGCGCTACGGCGAGGCTGTGGAAAATTTTGAGCATCAGGGCGGCTATGATCTGGAATCCCGGGCTCAGGCCGTACTCACGGGTCTTGGCATCGGGCCGGATGCCTATCACCGTCCTGTGGAGGCATTCAGCGGGGGATGGAAGATGCGCATCGCCCTTGCCAAAATTCTCACCACCCAGCCCGATGTGCTGCTTCTGGATGAGCCCACCAACCATCTGGACCTGGAATCCATTCTCTGGCTGGAAAACTGGCTGGCCTCTTCCTTCAAGGGGGCTCTGCTCATGACCTGCCATGACCAGGATTTCATGAACCGCATTGTCTCCCGCATCATTGAGATCGGCAATGGTACGGCCACCACCTATTCCGGAAACTATGATTTTTACGTGAAGGAACGGGAAATCCGCCGGGAACAGCTGGAAGCCAGTTTCAAGCGCCAGCAGGACATGCTGGCCAAGGAAGAGGAGTTCATTGCAAAATTTGCGGCAAGGGCCTCCCACGCGGCCCAGGTGCAATCCCGCGTGAAAAAGCTCGAAAAGATCGAACGCATTGTGCTGCCGCCGGAACAAAAAAGGGTGAAATTTGAGTTTGCGGAACCCCCCCGATCCGGGGACGACGTGGTAGCCATGGTGCAGCTGGGCAAGGTCTGGCAAACCCCTGAAGGTACGGAACATTCCGTTTTCGGGGGCATTTCCGGCATGATCCGCAGGGGAGAAAAGGTGGCTGTGGTGGGGGTGAACGGTGCTGGAAAATCCACCTTTCTTCAGGTGCTGGCCGGTCGCACAGAAGCCAGTACGGGAACGGTCACCATCGGAGCCAACGTGCACATGGGCTACTTCAGTCAGCACGCCATGGACATTCTCAGCCCGGAAAAAACCGTGCTGGAAACGGTGCAGGACGCCCTGCCCACGGCAGGATTGGGCGTCATCCGCAACCTCTGCGCGGCCTTCCTCTTCCAGGGAGATGATGTACACAAGAGGATCGACAAACTCTCCGGAGGCGAGAAAAGCCGGGTGGTTCTGGCCACCCTCCTCGCCCGGCCCCTGAACTTTCTCATTCTGGATGAGCCCACCAACCACCTCGACATCCAGTCACGGGAAATCCTTCTGGAGGCCCTCCAGGGTTTTCAGGGAACGGTGGTGATCGTAAGCCATGACCGCCATTTCCTCCGATCCCTGGTGAGCCGGGTCTTTGAGATCGACCATGGTCAGATGATACCCTATGAGGGCAGTTATGATTATTACCTGAGAAAACAGATGAGCATCCAGTCCGCCCTGTGATGGGCCTCCTTCTTATTGGGCATCCCTGCCATTGTAAATGGTTCCGCCCTTTTGCTTGTACAGAGCCAGCACGTTTTCTCCCTCCTCTTTGCAGAAGTTACGCACCACCTCTATGCCTGCCTTTTCCAGGTAGGCATAGGACGCATCAAAAACCGGGCCTTCGTCAAAACCGATGGCCCGGGCCTCCTTTGCTCCTGCAGCACAGACCACACGGCTCACTCCGCTCCATAAAATCGCACCCAGACACATGGCGCAGGGTTCGCAGGACGTGAAAAGGCTTCTCTTCCTGCCCGCTGCATGCAGGGTAAAGGAAGCCAGGGCCTTCTGAGCCATCATGATGGCCACCATCTCTCCATGCAGGGTGGCATTGTTCAGGGGCACCACCCGGTTGACGCCCACCCCCAGCAACCGGCCCTCCGTGTCATCGAAAATGGCAGACCCAAAGGGGCCGCCCGTTTCCGCCAGAACATTTTCCCGCGCAAGCCAAAGGGCAAGCTCCATTTTTTCCGCATCCGAGGCGTAGATTCTGGAAGCATCCACCCTATCCTGGACCCAGGATGGCAGATCAATGGTGAGGGGCTGCATGAAAAATCCTTTTTCTTCCTGCATCATTTTTTTCCTTTTCTGGCCTTCTTTCCCTGGAATGTTCCCGTCTGGCCGGAAACATCCGTCTGGACAGGCGGATTCTTAAAAGTTATCTTCTGAAGGCCTTTGGAACCGTGAAAATTCACAGGAAGGAAGCCTCCATGATCGAAAGCCGGTATCTCAAAGATAATATCGAAAACATCCAGAAACTCATGCAGATTCCAGCCCTGCGTCACTTTGAGGTCCGCAGCCTTGCCCGCCTTCTGCGGCTCAGCAAAATCCGTGAATATGAGGACGGAGAATTCATTATCCGGGATGGGGATCAGGATCCCTGGCTCTATTTCCTCCTTGCAGGCAGCGTGCGCATCCAGAAATCCGGGCATGAAATTTCCCGAATCCATCGGATGGGGGATATTTTCGGTGAAATGCGGCTCATTGACAAGAGGGATCGCAGTGCTGACGTGGTGGCCATGGGCTCAACCGTCTGCCTTGCGGTGGACACCAGCGCAGGCGTGCGGGTCGCAGGGGAAGAGAGTGGCGATGCCCAGATGGATTTTCTCCTCCTGCTTTATAAGATTTTTGCCGAATACCTTTCCGCCCGACTGCGGCTGGCCAACGAAGAGCTGGTCAGGGCTAAGGAAGAAACCGAAACCCTGAAGAACCGTCTGGATGAAAAGAAATGAAACAGAAAACCGTTGCCTTCCAAGCCCAGGCCACCAATCTTTTTTTCCATATCCTCACCGCCTGCAATCTCTCCTGCCGCCATTGCTATATCCGTAAAGACCAGCACGGTGCCAACACCCTTTCCCTCGCAACCATGGAAACCTGGCTCGCCCTTTTTGTCCGGAACAACAAAACCGCCAATGTCATTTTCCTTGGCGGCGAACCCACCCTGCATCCGGATCTCAGCCGGGCTGTGAAAGCCGCAAGGGAGATGGGCTATGCTTCCATCACCATTGATTCCAACGGCTATCTCTTTCACAACATTCTGGAAAAGGTGACTCCTCAGGATGTGGATTTTTTCAGCTTCAGCCTGGATGGGGCCACAGCAAAAACCTGTGACGCCATCCGGGGACAGGGCGTTTTTGAGATCTGCACAAAAAATGCCCGCAGGGCCGCAGAAAAAGGCTTTGCCACAAGTCTCATCTACACGGTAAGCGAAGAAAATATCCACGAGCTTGAAAAAATGCCCCTGCTTTTAAAGGATCTGGGAATCCGCCGTTTTTTCATCCAGGTTCTGGGCATGCGCGGCAATTCCGTACAGGATCCGGGACAAAGGCAGGTGACCCGGGAAATCTGGACTTCCCTTGTGCCCCAGGTGGCCCGGGAAGTGGCCTCCCTTGGCATTGGCGTGACTTGGCCCAAGGTCTTTCTCAATCCGGAAGAGGCCTTTGAATGTGCAGGCCTTGTGGCGGACAATTTTTTTGTTTTCCCCAACGGCCGGGTTTACCGCTGCCCCCTGTGTGAGGATTACCCCATCCATGCCTTCGAAATCCGGGAAAACGTTCTCGTCCCAAGGCCTCCCCTCCATGAAGCCCATTTCTTCCCTCTCCGGATTCCCGAAGGCTGCGTCATGAACCGCCTGGTGCAGGGGGAAAATCTCCGTTACCTGGAAGACGGAACGCCAGCCTACCGCATTGCCTGCTGCCTTCTCAAGGAAGAAATCCTGCCCTGATCATCATCAGACCCAACGACTCCCCCCCTTCGGGGTGCGGGGAGTCTTCCCATTTTTTTCGCCTGGCAAAAATTATAGAAACCCCTCAAAAAATCTTGACTTTTCCTTTTCATCATTTTAGGTTCTCCAAACCTGTTTACATGGAGCTTAAAGAGTACAAGTTAACCTTTACTCTCCATGGGAACATCCGCAGGCCTGGTAAAAAGCCTCGCATATTCAAGGGAAAAACTCATGGGGTCCCTTGCACGACATGGAGTATCCCAATCCCGAACCCAGGAAACGTCCGTTCCTGCGAACAATATTTTTGTTTCAGGAAAACAAAAAGGATCTGACAAATGTTTTATTCCATGGGCAGAAAGAAAAAAAACGGTGAACACCCTTGCAGCATCCCCCCGGAACATCCGGATAAATCCTCCCTGGTGCTGACCCAGGTGACCAAAGGCTGCCGCTGCCGCATCCGCAGACACAAGGCCGATGGGGCCGTGCGACAGCGCCTTCTCGACCTCGGCTTTGTACCCAACATGGAAGTGGAGATGGTGCGCTGCGCCACCCTGGGTGACCCCCTGGAGATGCGGCTTGGGGACTATTATGTCACCCTGCGCAAACGGGAAGCCGCCCTCATCGAAGTTCAGACCGCCTGATTTTTCATTTGAAGGTCATCATGGTATCCAGTGCAAGCAACATCATCATCGCCCTTGCCGGTCAGCAGAACGCCGGTAAATCCACCCTTTTTAACATGCTCACCGGAGCCAGCCAGCACATCGCCAACTATCCCGGCGTGACCGTGGATAAAAAGGTGGGCAGCTACAGGGATAAAGAAGGCAGGGTGGAGGTGGTGGATCTTCCAGGAACCTACAGCCTGAGTTCCTTTTCCATGGAAGAACGGGTGGCCCGGGATTTTCTGCTTCAGGAAAAGCCCGAAGTCATCGTGAACGTGATCGACGCCTCCAGTCTCCGGCGGGGACTCTACTTCACCTTTCAGGTGCTGGAGATGGGATTTCCCGTGGTGATGGCCCTCAACATGGTGGATGTGGCCAAATCCAGGGGCTGCCATGTGGATGCGCAAACCCTTTCCCACAAGCTTGGCATCCCCGTCATCCCCACCATTGGTCGCAAGGGCAGGGGCAAGGCGGAGCTGCGCCAGGCCATCCGTCAGAGCGCACAGACAACCGCCCCCCAGAAGAGACTGGGCATTGCCTATGGCGTTCTGGAGCCCTGGATTGAAAAAATTCATGCCCTGCTCAAGGCCTCCGCCTCTCTGGAAGGCAGGCTGCCCCTGCGCTGGCTGGCCGTACGCCTCCTTGAAGGAGACAGCGAGGCCACGCGCCTGCTCCGCCAGTATCATGGGACACCGGATGCGGTCCTGGCCCAGGCCCGCGCAGCCGCAGATGCCTTTGAGGCTGAAACCGGTATCTCTCCTTCCGATCATATCGTGGGATGCCGGGATCAGCTTGCCTGCGCCCTTGTGGCCCAATGCGTGGAAAGGACGGATGTCGGGAAGGTCCACGTTTCCGAAAAAATTGATCGCTTTCTCCTGCACCGGGGGCTGGCTCCCTTCTTTCTCGTGTTCACCGTGTATATGATTTATGAACTTTCCATTGTGCAGGGCTACAAGCTCACCCACATCACCTGGCCGGCCCTGGCCTGGGTGCGGGCTGCGGTGGCGGGGCTGTTGCCGGACCCAGGCCTTCTGCAGGATACCCTGATCCGCTCCCTTTCCCTCTGGATGGTGGACAGCGTCAACACCCTTTTAAATTATGTGCCCATCTTCCTCATTCTCTTTGCCCTTATCGCCATCCTGGAAGATTCGGGCTACATGGCCCGCATCGCCTTCATCATCGACCGCGTGTTCCAGAGCTTTGGCCTCCATGGCCAATCTACTCTGCCCTTTATTCTGGGGGGGGTCTTCACCGGAGGATGCGCCGTACCGGGCATCATGGCCACCAAGGGCATTCCCGACGAGCGCTCCCGCATGGCCACCATCCTTACCGTGCCCTACATGAACTGTCTGGCCAAGATCCCCCTCTACACCCTCCTGGTGAACATCTATTTTGCGGCCCATCAGTCCTGGGTCATGCTCTTTATCTCCACCATCACCATCATCATGGCCCTGATCGTGGCCAAGCTCCTCACCCTCACCATACTCCGGGGCCAGGAAACCGCTCCCTTTGTCATGGAAATGCCCAATTACCACCTGCCCACCCTCACCGGCGTTCTCCGCAGGGCCTTTGACCGCACCTGGGAGTACATCAAAAAGGTAGGCACCATCGTCATTGCCGTTGCGGTCTGCGTTTATGTGCTCCTGCAGTTTCCAGGGGTTCCGGAAGAACGCATGGCCCGCTATGAGGCGGACATGGCCCAGGCCATGGCAGAATTCAAAAAAACGGTGGCGGGCACGGACTTTGCCCCCCTCCTTGAAACGGAAAGCCAGGTGCTCTCCTTTCTCAACATCGCAGGCACCTACCGGGACGCCAAGCTGGCCGCCTCTTCCCAGGAGGCTTCCCAGGCTGTGGATGTCCGGTACGAAGCCCTGCATCCCGAGCTTTTCCCCCTCCTGCGCCCCAGAACCGGAGAAGCCCGAGCCATTAACCGGGAACTGCGCAATCTCACCAGCGAACGGGGCAGACTCCGGGCCGCCATCCGGGAAGACACCATTGTATACAGTTACTTTGGCAGCCTGGGCCGGGCGCTGGAACCCGTCACCCGCTTTGCCGGGTTCGACTGGAAGGTGAATGTGGCCCTCATCAGCTCCTTTGCGGCAAGGGAATCCAGTGTGGCCACCTTGGGCGTTCTTTTCCAGCAGGGTGCCGATGAAAATCTCGCTCTGGAAGCCCGCATGGGGCGAGAAGGGGAGAGCCAGGGCAACACGCCTCTCCACGCCCTGGCCCTTATCCTGTTCTTTGCCCTGTATCCGCCCTGCCTTGCGGCCACCATCATGATCAAGGTGCAAACCGGCTCCTACAAATGGATGATCTTTTCCATCGTCTTTCCAACGGCCTTCGGCCTTGCCATCGCAAGTGCCGTGTTCACCTTAGGTTCTGCCTTCGGACTCAGCGGCATTCAGGCCATGGCTGCCTTTTACATCCTCGCCCTGCTCACGGCCATTGCCCTTTCCTTTGTGAAAGACCCGGCATGGACTGAGGCAGAGGCCGCACTCAGGGAAGGGAGGGGCTGACATGCTCTGGGAATATCTCATTCTTTTTCTTCTCATCGGATGGGCCTGTTTTTATCTCTGGCGGACTTTTTTCCGGAAAAAAGGCTGCTCCTGCGATTCCTGTCCCTCGGCCGGAAACGGTCCCTGCGGTCACAACCGACTGGGCATTGTGCTGCCGGAAGAAAAGGGATGTGAAAAGGAAGGCGAAAAAGAAAAAGAGCCTTCCCAAAACAGATAAGCAGTCAGGGACAAAAACAAAAGATGAAGACGTGTGCCTGGATGCGGAAACATCTTTAAAGTCTTTGGCATGCATAAAAAAGTGCAGGTTTTAAATACTCATTCTGAAGAATAAAAAAATGGAGGCTCACGATCATGAAAAAAAAATTCATCCTTCCTTTAACCCTTGGACTTCTGGCCCTGCCCTTGGCTGCCCTGGCCCATACCCCCCTTTTTTCCTGTGTTGACAACGGAGACGGCACCCTTTTCTGCGAAGGCGGCTTTTCCGATGGCTCTTCCGCAGCAGGCACGGCCATCATCGTGAAAAACGGTGAGGGAAAGGAAATCCAGAGGCTGGCCCTGTCCCGCACCAGCGACATTGAGTTCAAAAAACCCGAAGGCCCCTATTCCGTGGTGTTTGATGGCGGCGAAGGCCATCAGATTGAAATCCAGGGCTCCCAGATTTTCGAGTGATACGGTTTTAAAGCACGCCGCTCCCGCACCCATGGATGAGAGGGGTTGGATGCGGCGTTCATCTTACCCCAAAGCCTCATGAGGAAAAGAACAATGAAAAAAAGAACCTTGAAAAATGGACTCCTTACAGCCGGTCTTCTGGGCCTTCTGACCGCAGCCCCGGCCTTTGCCCATTTTCAGATGATCTACACGCCCCAGAGCGCTCTGGAGCGGGGTGGAGCCCAGGAGCTGAAACTGGTCTTCACCCATCCCTTCAGCGCAGAACACACCATGAACATGGAGCCCGTACAGGAGTTCTATGTCATCCACCAGCGCGGAGAAGAAGGGGAAGCCAAAAAAACGGATCTGAAACAATACCTTAAAGAAATCTCCTGGACGAGCCTTGAGGGCAAGGGCAAAGCCTTTGAAGCCAAACTGCCCGCCAGCGTCATGCGCTCCATGGGGGATTACATGTTTGTGCTGGTGCCCACCCCCTACTACGAAAAAGCCGATGAGGAATACATCCAGCAGTTCACCAAAATGATCATGAACGTAGGCGGTGTACCCGGAAACTGGCATGTGCCTGTTGGCCTTCCTGCGGAAATCGTTCCCCTGGACAAGCCCTATGCCAACTGGACCGGCGGTGTTTTCAGAGGCGTTGTCATGGCCAACGGCAAGCCCGTTCCCCATGCGGAAATTGAGGTGGAATACCTCAACCATGAGCCAGACATGGCCAAAAACGCCTTTGGCAAAACCCCGAAAATCAAAGCCCCCCATCCCGCCTTTGAGGCCATGGGCATCCGCGCCAACGCCAATGGCGAATTCACCATCGGCCTGCCCAAGGCAGGATGGTGGGGGATTGCCGCCCTGGGTGTCGGACCCGAGGACAGCTACAAGGACAAGGGCCTGGCCCAGGAAGCGGTGCTCTGGATTCAGGTGACAGACATCCCCTGATGGTGTAGGTTTTTTTTAAATATTTTCATTGCTGTTTCTTTCACATCTGGCGGGGCAGGCATCTGATGTCTGTCCTGCCTTTTCTGTTCTGTCGATGGCAGAAGCACTGGACTCATACCGCTCCAAACACCAATTTCACAGTATGAAGTGGTTTACCATGGGACCAATACGCATCATGCTGTATGTTGCAAGGGTCTGAGCCCTGTACCAGAGACCAACATCCCAGGAAAAAGACAAGGCGCATGAAACCCTGAAAAAGGTTCATACGCCTTGTTGTTCTGATACGGGCTCTTCATGAAAAAGTACTTCTCAAAGCCGTTTAACGCCTTGATCCCTGAAAGATTGATTTTTTGTAAATCGGCTGAATATGTCACAAAGGTTACTCGTCATGGCTGAGGCAGAGTGGCAATCAGATTCCGGAATGCCGACGCTGTTTCAGGATATGGCTCATTATTCGGAGAGTGATAATCCGGAATTTTTTTAGTGTCAACAACAACTACGTCACAGCTAAAAAATATCTTTTTTAAACTT
>NZ_JAVETM010000064.1:0-11127 GCF_034006065.1 Desulfobotulus sp.
AAAAACGAGATGTCCCAGCGGGGCGAGGAATATCAGGAGGTGGCCCCCGCAGGCATCTACTACGGACGCTCCGGCGAGCGGCCCCACATCCTTTCCACCACAAGGCCGGGCAACACCTTTGAGCCTTTTGTGGAACGCCTGCTCCGGGGCATCGGCGCTTCCGTGGGGCTTCCCTATGAAGTGATCTCCAAAGACTTTTCCAAAACCAACTATGCAGGCGCACGGGCCGCCCTGCTGGAAGCCTGGAACCTCTTTGGCCTTTACCAGCAGTGGCTGGTGAGCGGCTACATGCAGCCCATTTATGAGATGCTCATGGAAGAGGCCTGGCTGCGGGGCTGGATCAGAATCAAAAAGCACTGGCCGGACTGGTACGCGGCAAGGCGGCTCTACACCCACTGCCGCTGGATACCGCCCCGGCGTGGCCATGTGGACCCGTCTAAAGAGATTTCTGCCATTATTGATGCCATGAACAGCAACATCATGACCCTTGGGGAAGCCATTGCCGAGGTGCGCGGCGGCTCTGCGGACTGGGAAAGCATTCTGGAACAGAGGGGACGGGAAAGGGCCAGGGAGAAGGAAAAGGATCTGGTGGTGGAGAGGGGGAGGATGGCTGTTGGGAAGGATGGGGAGGAATAAGGAATAGGCTTTTTGCGTCCTGCTGGCTCCGGGTGTCAGTGGCTGTTGAAATCCAGACAGGGAAAGGGGCGGATATTCAGGCATAGAAAAAGCGGCCCCCCTTCGGGGAACCGCTTTTTGTGCTTGGGGTTCCGGTTATAGCTTTTTTTGTCTTTGTGGGTCTGTGTTGGGGGGCTGATGGGTTTCCGGATCTTTGAATGATCCACCTCAATCACCAGCGTGATCTTCGGCTTTTTACGTCTGGCCATGGGGCCTCCTTTTATTTTTGAACATCCTTCCTTGAGATTCCTGCCTCTTTCTCCTAATATCAAAAAAAGGGACTGGCTCTTTTTAATACCCTGCCGCCCTGCCACAGGTCAAATAGTCTGACCATCTTTCCAAAAGATCTTTTTTTTGTTCCACCAGATCCGTTCTCGCGTAAGCATCCCGAACCTTGTCACCCGAAGCATGGGCAAGGCAGGCCTCAGATACATGGTCTGGAATCAATGGGCATCGCTCCAGCGCCCAGTCTTTGAAAGCCGACCTCATGCCATGAACCGTAGCCCCTTCTTCCAGGCGGGTTTTCAAGGCCTTGGCCAGGGCAACATCGGACAGGGTTTTCCCGGAAGGTGACGGGAATATCAAACCGCTCCCGTCATCATAGTCTCTGGCCTTTTCCAGAACGGCAAGCATTTCACCCGAAAACGGAACCACATGGGCCTTTTTCGTTTTTGCCCGTGCCGCAGGTATTGTCCATGTTCCTCTGTGTCTGTCGATCTCAGACCACAGAGAACCCCGCCCCTCACCGGAACGGCAGGCCGTCAGGATAACCCAGCGCAGACACAATGCGGAAACCGCGCTGGATTTTTTCAGGCTTTCATAAAGATCAGGCATCGCTTCAATAGAAACGGCCTTGAAATGCTCCACCTCGGTAACGCTGGAGGCTTTCGGAAGGATAGAATCCAGGTTCCCCTTCCATGCCGCCGGATTGTCCCCAGACCGCAGACCATGAGCCTTTGCATAGTCAAGAACCCGCTCCAGCCTTGCCCTTACACGGGAAGCTGTTTCTGTTTTTGACTCCCATATGGGCTTTAAGATCCGAAGAACATGCTCAAGGGCTATCTCCTTCGGGTAAAGCCGCCCCATACTCGGGAAGGCGTACTGCTCCAGGGTGCTCAACCACTGCTGGTAGTGTTTCTCGTTTTTCCACCCGGACTTCTGCCCCTCAATGTACTCCACTGCTACCTGCTGAAAGTTTTTTTCCTGGACAGGTTTTTCCAGCACCGGGGTAAGCCCATCGGCAATCATTCTCCGCAACTTTGCGGCCTTCTCCCGTGCCTGCTTCAGGGAAACATCCGGGAAAGCTCCCAGGCCCAGATCCCGCTGATGCCCGGCGCGCTCATACCGGAATATCCATGACCGCCCACCGGATTCCTTGACGTTCAGATACAGGTTCCCGCCATCGGAATGAAAACCTTTCTTGAGATATGCAACCTTCGCTGCTATAAGCTTGTCCCTTGTCTTCATGTTCTCCCTTTCCGTCCCTAGTCCTGTCCATAGGCAAAAAGATAGATCAAGGGGGTAAAGCATGCAATACAAGAAAACGAAAAACAACACATATTCTTTTAAAAACAGATAGTTATGGAACAGGCATGAACAGTAAAAAACCAGGGATTGCCAGCCTCTCTCTCCGCCATTTTTAGATCTTCCCATTAAACACTGGCCACAATCCGAACCCACAGCATCATCCAGTCCCTGTTATCAACCATCCATTTTCTGCCTGTATCCATTCAGACCCTGCCTTTTCCTGCGGGGTTTCTTTATTCCAAAATCATATACATTCGTGCATGTCCACAAAAAAGCCTGGGCCTGCAAAAATTTAAAGATTGAAATCCTTGCACCCAGCGTTTAGAATTATGGGTTCAAAACCGTATGTAAGAGTATTCCCGAGGACCCCAGCTTTACGGAGAAAAAAAATGAACGCTCCCCAAAGCCCTGAACATAGAGGCATTGCCTCCCTTTTCAGCCAGATGGAGATCAAACATTTTCTTAAAAACTATCTCATCTTTATCGGGATCGTGGAGGCAGTCATTTTTTTTGTTTCCTTCATCGGCCAGCTTGGCCCGGAAAGCAAAGCCTTCCCCTGGAAATCTTATTTTTTTGCAGCCTTCATCATCCCCGTTGCCATCACCTTCCTTCTGGGAATTTTTGTGGTTGGCTTTAATAAATACCTCTACGGTCAAAATCCTCTCTATGATGAAGACGCTTTTATCGGGGATCCGGATGCCGGAAAAACCACCCTGCGCATCCAGGCTTTCCTGCGCACCGTCCGACAACTGCCCTTTCTTTTCATTCTGGTGCTTCTCGGACTGGGGGCAGGCATTGTTTATAAAATTGAAGATATCTTTGCCTTTATCGCCCGGTTCGGAGAAAAATCCGCCCAATATCTGCTCATCTCCATGGGGGTACTGCTCATTGTCGGCGGCACCTTTGCCCTGCTCTGGATGATCTTTAATTATAAACTCCAGAAAAAAGCCATTGATTTCAGACATCAATATAAAAGCGAAGTCATCAAACGCTTGGGCCTGGTGATTCTGGATGATGACACGGTCATCAATAAGGAGGGTGAAGTCGTCAGCACTCCCAGTTACCCCCATGAGCCACCGGATCTTTTGCCGCCCGCCATCAAAAAACTCACCATATCCTCAAAACCGCCCATCCACCTACCCCCTCGCATCAAAGGCGCAGGAGAAAAGGCCCATGGCCCTGAAGCGCTTTGAAAAGCCCTTTTACGTCCGCAGGGGATTCCGGAGTCCCCTGCGAGAAGACCTGCTTTTTTTCTGAAACCAAGAGCTCATTTCTCTTTGTCTTTATCAGGATTTCCTATAATTTTAATATCGTATCTCTGCAAAGCTGGATTCAGGCCCTTATGGAAGGACACGCCAAAATCCTTTTCCGCGTCCCGCACAACCACCCCCAGCAGGCAGACATGGGCATTCCTTCTGCCCGGCAGCCTGAAAGCCATGCGCACCTCCGCACCTGCCGGAGGGATATCACAAGAGGCAATCCGCGCCCCTTCTTCGGATATGTCCAGAATCATCCCCTTATACGGCGTTTCTCCCACAACAAAATCCACTTCCGCCGTATAAAGAACCCGGGCGGATCTGCGCTGGTCCCTGCCTTGGGGCTCCTCTTTTTCTTTTTTTTCATCTCTTTCTTCCAGGGATTTCAAAAGGACTGATCGCTCCTCTGCCGACATGGACAAAATTCTTGCCACAAGCTTCTGGGTCACCTTTGCGATATTGATAGGCCTCGTTTGCCCGCCTTCTTTTTCCTTACCTCCCATACACGCCACCCTTTCTTCCCCAAAAGCCTTTGCAAAAACCAATCCCTGGAAAGGCTTCTTCCGGAATCCGCCACATTGCCAATTCTCTATAAGCTTTCCAGGTTAAACCATTGGCAACCAACCATCATTCTGCTAAAGGGAGCAACAGCATACAAAAAGATTCTCGTTTCACTGAGAGTCCCCCCATACACAACCATGAGGAGATCCCCTTGAAAAAAATTGCCATCCTTCCCGGAGACGGTATTGGCCCTGAAGTCATGCAAGAGGCCATCAAAGTTCTGGATGCCGCCCAGAAACGCTTTGGCTTTTCACTGGAATACCGGCACGCCCACGTAGGGGGCGCGGCCATCGACCACCATGGCGAAGCCCTGCCCGCATCTACTCTTGCAACCTGCGAATGGGCCGACGCCATCCTCTTTGGCTCTGTTGGCGGCCCCAGATGGGAACACCTCCCCCCTGCCCAGCAACCGGAAAGAGCTGCCCTTCTGCCCCTTCGTAAACATTTTGGTCTTTACTGCAACTTAAGACCTGCAAAAATTTTTCCATCCCTGGCGTCCGCAAGTCCTTTGCACCCTGACATTGTCAAAGACGGTTTCGACATCCTTTGCGTCCGTGAGCTGACCGGAGATATCTACTTTGGTCAACCCAAGGGCAGGGAAGGCAGCGGACCTGAGGAAAAAGCCTATGACACCATGGTTTATACCCGTTATGAAATTGAACGCATCGCCCGCATGGCCTTTGATTTTGCCCGCAAAAGACAAGGTCGTGTGGCCAGTGTGGACAAGGCCAATGTTCTGACTACCATGGTGCTCTGGCGGGAAGTGGTTACGGAAGTTGCCAAAGACTACCCCGATGTAGCGCTCACCCACATCTATGTGGACAACGCCGCCATGCAGCTTGTCAAAAATCCTCACCAGTTCGATGTACTCCTCTGCGGCAACATGTTCGGTGATATTCTCTCCGATGAGTGCGCCATGATCACAGGTTCCATGGGGCTTCTCGCATCTGCAAGCCTCAATGAGGAGAAATTCGGCCTTTACGAACCCGCGGGTGGATCAGCCCCGGACATTGCGGGAAAGGGCATTGCCAACCCTCTGGCCCAGATTCTATCGGCCTCCATGATGCTCCGCTTTAGCCTCGATCTTCCCGAAGCCGCAGACGCCATTGAAAACGCCGTAGCCAAAACCCTGGAAGAAGGCATCCTTACAGCTGATATCAGCACCCGACCGGATCAAGCCGTGAATACCGCAGCCATGGGTGACGCCATCTGTGCACGGATTGTCTCCTGAAACCTCTGCGCCGACGGGTTCCCTGTCGGCGCTCTCTATGCAATTCGGACAGCCAAGCCCTTTGGCTGGAGCATCGACCAGATATGGATCTGCAAGCCACAACAGACATGGCCAACCCAATCCCCCCTCCACAGACCGCGAGGCATTCTCCATGGCTTTCTGGCTCGTAAAATCCGAACCTTCCAGTTTTTCCATTGAAGATCTTGCGGCCCGCCCCCAGCAAACCGAAGCCTGGGATGGCGTCCGCAACTATCAGGCCCGCAATTATCTCCGTGATCACATGAAAAAAGGCGACCTTGTCCTTTTTTACCACAGCAACATCCCCATACCAGCCATCGTGGGGCTTTGCATGGTTACCCGCGAAGGTTATCCCGATCCCACTGCCCAGGATCCCAGTGCTGCCCATCCCGACCCCAGAAGCACACCGGATAATCCCATCTGGTACCAGGTGGATCTAAAGCTTGTGCGCATCTTCTCCAGGCCCGCAGCCCTGCACACTCTGAAACAGGATCCCCGCTTGGAAGGTATGCTCCTGCTGCAAAAGGGAAACCGCCTTTCGGTAATGCCCGTATCTGCAGCCCACTTCCAGAGTATCCTTACCTTGGTCCAATGACATGAAATCAACCATTCAATATCTCGCGCACCTGTTTTTTAACATTCTATTTTAAAAAGAAAAATTTATTTTACTGCCACATTCCAATGCTTGCTGGACTAAGAAATGATGTTAAAGGCTTCAGGGCCCTTCAATCACCGCGTCTGCTTCCAATCTCTCCCAGGCCGCTTCCAGGCGCTCCATGATATGCTCCGCATTATCCACCTGCTTGGAAACCTTCAGAAAAACATCAATCCGGGCCAGGGATTGATCCCTCACCTTCTCCACCATTTCCAGAGTGCGAATGGCATGCTCTGCGGCAAGACTGTAGTCCAGCACATATTCTCCCCTGCCTGCCATTAACTGCCGGAATGCGTGAATATGATCCGAAGCTTCCATAATTTCCACACCATTTGCAGGATTCTTCAGATCTGTGATGAAGCCGCCGTAACTGTAACCTCGAATAACAATGATCCGCGTCCCGTAAAGCCCCTCTTTGGTTCGAGGAAGCGGCTTATCTCCAAGGGCATAGGCCCGCATATCTACATCCGTGATTTTCTTGCTCCCGTAAAGAACCTTGCCTTCCAACTCAGGGACACCCTTGACCCCCAAAAAAACATGGCTCCTTCCCTGGGCGATGTTCCAGTACAGTCGTCTGGGGGGATACACACGAATATCATAAGAAAATCCGGCAGCATCCAAAATCCGGGTCAAAAAAGCCAGCAGAATGCCATTGGGTTTGCCGTCCTCTTCCACTTCATAAAGGGGAGGCAGATCCAGAATACCCACATGCAATTTATCCTCACCCCAGCTTTGCAGGCTTCCCCCCACCAAAAACAACAGCACTGTCACCCAACCAAAACATCTTCCCATAACAGTCCTGACCTTAAGGGTTTCTGGATAAAAATACAAAAACAGAGCCAGAAACATAAAAAAACGGTCTCAGCTCCGTCACTACGCATGAGAGGAATACGCTCTCAGGATTGCTTCTTTCCGGCATTTCCGGCATACTCCCCCCGAAGATCCATGCACACCTGATCTTCACAGATTCTTAAAAAAACATATTCGGATTACTTTTCACCCTACACAAGCGATATTCCCATTGTCAACACATAAGCAAGCCCCCCAGATACGCAGCTGTGAAAAACATCTGCAAAGCCTCTTCAGACGCAGCACGGAAACCCTGATCCCAGATCGCATTCTCATCCGCAGGAAGATCCATCGGATACGACAGGAACTCCCAAAACTTTCAGAAGAAAGACAGACTTCTCTACTCTTGGCCCTGGAAAAAAGCCTGAGGGAGGCAGAGCTGCGTTTCCAGCAGAGGGCAAGCACACTGCCCTGCCCTCAGTTTGACGAACGGCTCCCCATCACCGGCCACAAGGATGCCATTCTGAAGGCCATACAGGAGCATCCCGTTATCATCATCGCAGGAGAAACGGGCTCCGGAAAAACCACCCAGATCCCCAAGCTCTGCCTTGCCGCAGGTCGGGGCCGCCATGGCCGCATCGGCTGCACCCAGCCCCGCCGCATTGCAGCCTTAAGTGTGGCCGAACGCATCGCAGAAGAACTCCACACCCCCCTCGGACAAGCCGTGGGCTGCAAGGTGCGTTTCAAGGATCAGACCCGTGAAGAGACGGTGATCAAGCTCATGACCGACGGCATCCTCCTTGCCGAAAGTCTCTCCGATCCCTTTCTGAATCAGTATGACACCCTCATCATTGACGAGGCCCACGAACGCAGCCTCAACATCGATTTCCTTTTAGGCTTTCTCATCCGGCTCACCCGGAAAAGAAAAGACCTCAAGGTCATCATTACTTCTGCCACCATTGACACGGAAAAATTCTCCGAAGCCTTTTCCGGCGCTCCCATCCTCACCGTATCCGGCCGCATGTATCCCGTAGAGGTCCGCTACCAGCCCCAGCCCGAAGAAGAGGAAAAGGGGCCCTCCCTTGCCGAGCAGGTGGCCGTCGCTGTGGATGATCTCATGGTGGAAGACCCCTTTGGCGACATCCTTGTCTTTCTGCCCACAGAGCAGGACATCCGGGAAGCCTGCGATCTCCTCTCCGGCCGTAGCTACAAAGGGGCTGTCATCCTACCCCTCTACGCCCGTCTCACGGGAGCGGAGCAGCGCCGGGTTTTCCAGCCTGCAGCAGGCCGAAAGATCGTGGTTGCCACCAACGTGGCGGAAACCTCCCTCACCATTCCCGGTATCCGCTACGTGGTGGATACCGGGGTCGCCCGTGTGCCCAGATACCTCCCCGGCATGCGCAGCACCAGCCTTCCCATTGTGCCCATTTCCCGATCCAGCGCAGACCAGAGAAAGGGCCGCTGCGGCCGTGTGGCCAACGGCATCTGCATCCGCCTTTACTCCGAAGAATCCTATGAGATGCGGGAACGCTTCACCACACCGGAAATCCTCCGCGCCAATCTCGCCGACGTTCTCCTCAAAATGACAGCCCTGCGTCTTGGAGATATCCGGGACTTTCCCTTTGTGGACAGACCGGCGGACCGCCTCATCAAGGACGGCTACGATGTGTTGCAGGAGCTGGGGGCCATACGTCCCAAAAAAGCTTCGGAAAAAGGGGATACCCCCTTTGTGCTGACTCCCGTGGGCGAACGCATGGCCGTCATCCCCCTCGACCCCCGCATCGCCCGCATGCTGGTGGCTGCCGAAGGTCTTGGCTGCGTGGAGGATGTGGCCATCATCGCCGCCGGCATCACCGCCGTGGATCCCCGGGAAAGACCGGAAGATAAGCGCCAGCAGGCCCTTCAGGCCCAGAAACCCTTTGTGGACCCCCTTTCGGACTTCATCACCCTCTTAAACATCTGGCGGCAGTTCATCAAGGAAAGCGGCGGGAGCTTTGGGATCGCACGCCTTAAAAAATTCACGGAACGCTATTTTCTCTCCTTCAAACGCATGCGGGAGTGGCGGGATCTCGGTTTTCAGATTTTTGAAATGCTGGAAGAAAGCGACATGGATGTCAAAAACAGCCTTTTGGAAGAAAAAACCGACCCCAAAAGCCCCTTCAGCCCCCGGTATGCGGCCATCCACAAAGCCGTTATCACGGGATATCTGTCTAACATCGCAAGAAAAAAAGAAAAAAACATCATGCTCGCCCCGAAAAACCGGGAGGTCATGATTTTCCCAGGCTCCGGCCTTTTCAACCAGGCACCGGAATGGATTGTGGCTGCGGAAATGGTGGAAACGTCAAGGCTCTTTGCCCGCTGCGCCGCCGCCCTGGATCCCGCCTGGATCGTGGAGGTGGGAGGAGAGCTTGTCACAGAAAACCTCTATGAACCGCACTGGGAGAAAAACCGGGGAGCCGTCATGGCCTTTCGCAGGCGAAGCCTCTACGGGCTGGTGCTTTCGGACAGGGAGTCCGTTCCCTATGGCAGCGAGGATCCGGAAACCGCCACCCGCATCTTCATCCAAAGTGCTCTGGTGCAGGGAGAGGTCAAACAGCCGCCACCCTTTCTCCTCCACAACCAGAAGGTGGTGGCCGCCATTCTTGAAAAGGAAGACCGCCTGCGCCGCAGGGATCTTTTTGCCGGTGAAACGGCCCTCTTTGACTTCTATGCCCAGAGAATTGAAGGCATCTTTGACATCCGTACCCTCCTTCACCGCATACGGGAAAGGGGCAGTGACCTTTTCCTGCGCATGGAGGAAAAGGATCTCCTCATTCAGGAAACGGATGACAGAGCGCTGAAACTCTTTCCGGAAAAAATCTCCCTCGGGAAAAAGGCTGAATTTCCCTGCCGTTACACCTTCACCCCCGGAGAAGAGACGGATGGCATCACCGTCCGTATTCCCGTAAACCGGGTGACGGAAGTCAATCCCCATGAGCTGGAATGGCTGGTTCCAGGTCTTTTCCCAGAAAAAATCGAAGCCCTTCTCAAGGGTCTTCCCAAGATTCTCCGAAAACGCCTTGTTCCTTTACCGGAAACGGCAAAGGACATTGCGAGGGAACTGAAGCCCGAGGGCAGGCCCCTGGCCCTGGCCTTGAGCCGCTTTCTCTATCAGCGCTACAATGTGGATGTGGCCCCTGCCCGCTTCAGCGAGGAACAGCTTCCCCCCCATCTGAAGCTTCGGCTCCATATCACGGACAATCAGGGAGAAACCCTCTGTTTTTCCCGTGATCCTGCCGTTCTCGTGGAAAACATGCTTGAAGCCCGCAAGGACAAGACTTTTGAAAATCAGCGCCGGGAATGGGAAAAATTTCCCGTGACCCCGGAAGATCTAGATCTCATGCCCGAAAGTCTTCCATCGGAAACCGGCAATCCTGGGAGTGAGCCCCTGTTCTGCGCCTTCACCTGCCTGGAAAAGGGCGTAGGGAAAAGTCTTTTTACCACAAAACGGGAAGCCCGGAGTCAGCACGAAAAGGCCATCCGAAGGCTCCTTGAGCAGGAGCTGCGACCAGAACTTTCCCAGCTCGGAAGACTTCTTTCCCTCCCCTCAGGGCTAAACCCCATCCTGCTCCATTTCGGTGGAAAGGAGCGCTTTGAGGGCTGGATGAAGGAAGCGATCTGCGCCCCCCTTCTGGAAAAGGATCTGCGATCCCGGAAAGCCTTTGAATCCACCCGTGAAGAAACCCGGAGGGTTCTCCTCCCCCTTGGCAGAAAACTCCTGGAAGCCCTTGTCCCCGTGCTCCTGGCGGCGGAAGAGACCCGGGAGACCTTCGCCGCTCTCCGAAAAAAGGGAGGGCCAAAAACCTCAAGCTTCATGGATAGGCTGGATCGGGACATGAAGCGTCTGCTTCCTGAAAATTTTGTTAGCCTGTACGCAGCGGAGCGCCTTGTTCATTTTCCCCGCTACCTGAAGGCCATGACCCTACGCGCCCAGCGGGCGGTGGAAGACTTCATGAAGGATGAGCGCAAGGCGACGGAGGTTCAGATTTATGAAAAAGCCCTGAAGGAAATCCTCTCCAGCCTCAGCCCCCATGTATCCGAAGAGAAAAAGGAGGAAGTGGAAAAACTGTTCTGGATGATCGAGGAATTCAAGGTTTCGGTCTTTGCCCAGGAGGTCGGTGCTGCCGGAGCCATATCCGCAAAACGACTCAAAGACCAGATCGCCCGGATTCAGGCTCTCGTGTAATGAACGTTGGAGCTAAAATACAGAAAAGCAGCCCAATTTTCCATAGGACCGTTCGAAGGATCTGGGGCTGAAGAGAAAAAAATCTTCCCCTTCCCCCATCCCAAATAAAAAAACGCCCTGTCTTGTGGTGATGATCACCAAAGACAGGGCGTTTCAAAAGAATCCGGCGGCGTCCTACTCTCCCACACAG
>NZ_JAVETM010000022.1:0-58161 GCF_034006065.1 Desulfobotulus sp.
TTGATGCAATTGAGTCTTTAAAAGAGATATTTATTGACTGTCTTAATTTGTTCTTTATTCCACAAGATTATATAGACAAGCAAAAGGACCAAATCTTATCTCAATAACTCAAGTCCGAAACTTGAGTAAAAGGTTGCGGACAAAACTTCCGCCACAAGGGCGTCCTGATGCTCATCTTTTTCTTCCTCAATTTCAGTAATTCCTTTTTCTGATAAAAATTTTTTCAATTTTTTCTTGGATATACGGGCTATATTCTCACCCCAGAGCGAAAATGCCATGGCATCCACCTCCAGACAGCCCAGACGAAAATCATCTTCTTCATCAAAATAAAAGGTAAGACCCTGGTCAAAATAATATAAAACCCTGGTTTTTCCGAATTCCTTATCTTCAAAGACTTCCTTAAAATCAGGAGATCCCAATTTTTTTTCAATATGCGTTTCATCCATACCAAAAAAAAGATCATCCATCCCTTTTCCAGGCAGAAGATTTACCGATGTATTCATGTATTTTCCTGTTTTTCATGGATCGCTTTTTATGGGGATCCGTGTTAATCCTTCATAAGGAATATCCTTCAAGGATATTCTCCCTTCCGTGTATGCAAGTGCTTTCCGGCTTTCCATGGATAACAAGGAAAGCTTAAAGTGACCTTTGCTGTATGCGCATCCTTTCATACACGCACCGTCTGAACATCTTATGCTGATCCTGTAATCTGAATGGAGCGCCATGGCCCTGCTTTCCAATGCAAATACCCTGACACGTTACCGCGTTGAAGGAAAAGATGACGACATTTCCCTTGAATCTATCCGGGAAAAACTTCAGCACAACCGCTTTCCGGAAATAGAAGACCCCGCCGCTGTTTTTACCAGCGGATGGACCCCTTTTGAGTCCCATTATTTATCCGATTTTTCAGAAAAAACAATTGTATTTGCTAATTTTATCCTTTTTTGCCTGCGCATTGACAAAAAATCAGTTCCTTCCAAAATTCTGAAAAAACAAATGATCCTTGAGACGCAAAAACGGCTGAAAGAATCCGGAAAGGAATTTTTGTCCAAAAATGAAAAAAAAGCCCTGAAGGAAGATCTTGAAGCATCCCTCTTGCTGCGAATTCCCGCCAGCCCCAATATCTATGATCTCTTATGGGATATGGAAAAAAAAGAAGTCTATTTCTTTTCCAGCCAGAAAGCTTCCAATGAAGAGGTGGAGACGCTTTTTACCAAAACCTTTGGACTTCATCTGATCCGTATATTTCCTTATACCGCTGCCATGCACAGCAAGACCCTCACGGATATGGAAAAAGACAGATTCACAACCCTCAGCCCCGTTCGTTTTTCGGAGTAAACATGCTGGATATTGCCGTTGCATACAATCGTTATATTTTCATAGGCCAGGAATTTTTGACCTGGCTGTGGTTCATATCCGAAAACCAAGACAGGCTTTTTCCTGAAATACATCCGGAAATGGGAGATCTGCGCCTTGGCAACCGCATCGTTCTCCAGAACCGCTACGGAGATGACCGCATTGAGACACTCACTATCAAGGGAGATACGGCAGGGCTTGAAGAGGGAATGGTTGCTCTTCAGAAGGGCGCCGTCGTCACAGAGCTTCATATGATTCTCGTATCTGGAGATCATGAATGGATTTTTACCCTGAAGGGCGAACATCTGGGATTTTCCGGTTTAAAAACGCCTGATACCGGTCATGTCACAGAAAAAGATGAGCTTGAGGGCGCTATCATAGAAAAAGTGTTTCTCATTCAGAAAGCCTTTGAGTTTATAGACTCTCTTTTTAATTATTTTATTAAAATCCGAACATCGGAAAAATGGAAAGACCATCTTCTTGAGATCAGAAATTGGGTGAAAAGGGAATCCCAAACCAGAAAAAGTTATTAACAACGACTGACAAAAAAACCATATTTCTTGATCATAAATTATCTTCTTTTAAACCAGAGAAAAAAACAGAATAAAAAAGCTCCCCTTACAAACAACGAGAATCAAAAAAATGAAATTTCAAAAATAATAAAAAAGAACATAAAAATAAATACATAAAACAGTTACCAACATAAATGACCAAGCTTATTATGATGAAGTTTTTATATAAAAAGAAAATCAAAACAAAAATTGAAAGGCCCATGTAAAAATGGTAAAAGGAAAAGCTTTTTTGCAAAAACTCCTTTAATTCCCTGGAATAGAAAAAACAGGAACAAACAAAGGCGAATAAAGCGGAGATACCCATGAAGTGCAGACTGATAAAAAAGGAAGTTCAGGAAACCCTGGGGAAAATACAGGGTATAACAGGAAGAAAAACAACACTTTTTATAACTTCCTCGGTCCGTCTTACAACCCAGGGCAGTGACACCATCTGTATCGAAGCCTCGGATCTTGAAACGGATTTTACGGGAATTTATCCTGCTGAAATCGAAGAGCAGGGTAGCGTCTGCATACATTCAAAAAAATTTTATGAGATTGTAAAAAATTATCCATCTGAATCCATTTTAATTCATGAAGTTGAAAATCGATGGATCGAAATCGGAGAAGATAAACTCTTGTTTCATATTGTAGGCATGAATCCCGATGATTTTCCGGAAATGGGAAAGGAAAACGATGACACCTTCATTTCCGTAGACAGCTTTCTTTTTAAAAAGCTCATAGAAAAAAATATAGCCATTCCTCCCATGATCGAAGAAAAACGCATATACACCCAGGGTCTTTTGTTTGAATCCATGACGGATGAAAACAACAAGCATATTCTTCGGGGTGTTTCCACGGATTCTAAGAGGATGGTAAAATATGACATGCATTCGGATAAACCTTTCATTTTCAAGGGAGAGGAAAAATCCGTTCTGATTCCCAAAAAAGCCTTAAGTGAGCTTTTAAAATTTCTCGATACTGCTACACCTGTAAAAATCGGGATGCTGAACAATCGTTTTGTGGTGATAAAAGATCTTGAAATTTTTTCCATCACCCTTCTTGAAGGTGGGTTTCCAGGGTATCAGGATATTATGAAATTCGATCCTGAAACGGTGGTTGTATTTAAAAAACAAGATCTTATTATGAGCCTTCGGAGAATGTCCATTCTTTCGGATGATGATTTCCGTTCTATTATTTTTTCCTTTGAAAAGGATAAACTCACACTCATGACCTCCAATCCGGATCTGGGGGAATCCCATGAGGAACTCAGTATTGTTTTTGACAGGGATCCCTTTGAAGTCGCTTTTAATCCAAAATTTTTCATGGATGCTTTAGCGCTGGTAGAAGAAGATACGGTTCATGTGTACATACGGAATAATCAGTCGCCCTGTATCATTCAAGGTGCGTCGGATCATCATTTTATTTCTGTAATCATGCCAATAAGAATTTGACTGAAATGATAGAAAAAAAAGAAAATACGTATACAGCAAAAAATATCAAAATCCTTGAGGGACTTGAAGCGGTTCGTAAACGTCCTTCCATGTACATCGGCAATATCGAGACCGAAGGTCTCCATCATCTTGTCTATGAAGTGGTGGACAACTCCATAGATGAGGCTATGGCCGGTTATTGTGATCGAATACAGATCACTATCCATACGGATAACAGTGTCACAGTGAGGGATAATGGCAGGGGTATTCCTACAGAGATTCATGAAAAGGAAGACGTACCCGCAGCGGAGGTTGTTTTAACAAAACTCCATGCCGGCGGAAAATTTGATAATGATACCTACAAGGTTTCAGGCGGCCTTCATGGTGTTGGCATTTCCGTTGTCAATGCCCTTTCTGAAACCCTTGAACTGACAATCTGGCAAAAAAATCAGATATTTCAGCAAACCTTTTCCAGAGGAAAGAAAACCTCTGAACTGACGGTGATCGGAGAAACGGACCTCCAGGGAACGCAAGTCCATTTCAAACCCGATACAACCGTAATGAATACGGATCTTTTTGTTTACGAAACCTTGAGTCGGCGTATGCGTGAGCTGGCCTTCTTAAACAGAGGCGTACGTATTATCATTGAAGATGAACGCTCCGATGAACGTGATGAATTCCATTATGAAGGAGGTATCCGCTCCTTTGTGGAATATCTGAATCGTCAGCATATTGTCCTTCATGATCCCATTGTCATCGAAGGACAACGCAATGAGGTACAGATCGAAGTAGCCATTCAGTATAATGATTCTTATAATGAAAAACTTCATTCTTTTGCAAATAATATAAATACATTAGAAGGTGGTTTTCATTTAAGTGGCTTCAAGGGGGCTTTGACAAGAACTCTCAATGCCTATGCTTCTGGAGATCATATCCCTAAGAATATGCAGACCAAAATATCGGGAGAAGATGTTCGGGAAGGCTTGACTGCCATTGTCAGTATTCGCATAAAAAATCCGCAGTTTGAAGGACAGACCAAGACCAAGCTCGGAAACTCCGAAGTCAAGGGACTTGTGGAATCTCTGGTCAATGAAAAGCTGTCTTTGTATTTTGAAGAAAACCCCTCCATTGCCAAGAAAGTTATTTTAAAAGCAGTGGAAGCTGCACGGGCCCGGGAAGCCGCACGACGGGCCCGAGATCTTGCGCGAAGCAAGGGGGGAATGGGGGATGCCACCCTCCCCGGAAAACTTGCGGAGTGCCAGTACGCAGATCCCAAGGAAAGGGAGCTTTTTCTTGTGGAAGGGGATTCTGCGGGAGGATCAGCCAAACAGGCAAGGGATAGACGATTCCAGGCGATTCTTCCCCTGAAGGGAAAGATACTCAATGTGGAAAAGGCGCGCTTTGATAAAATATTAAAAAGTGAAGAAGTTAAAAATATCATCACGGTTCTGGGCGCTGGTATCGGCAGGGAAGAATTTGATATCGAGAAGATCCGGTATCATAAAATTGTCATCATGACGGACGCAGATGTGGATGGTTCACATATCCGCACCCTTCTTCTTACCTTTTTTTACAGACAAACACCTGAAATTATATCCAATGGATATCTGTATATTGCCCAGCCTCCCCTGTACCGGATCGGAAAGGGTAAGGGCGGTATTTATCTTAAGGATGAAAATGAGTACAGCCGTTATCTTTTGAAAAGAATCTGTGAACTTAAAAATGTTTTCATTGGTGATCAGAAAGAACCGTTGCCGGAAGGAGAGCTGTATCCTTTTTTAAAGAATCTTGATGTCTTCATGAGAAACAAGGAAAAACTCTGGAGACGGGGATATGAACCTGAACTGGTGGATATTCTTCTTTCCGAAGGGATAAGGGAAAAAGATGATCTCAGAAATCAGGAAGTCATGACACGGATTCGTGACCGCTTACTGGCTTCGGATTACGAGGTGAATCAGTTTGTGTGGAATGAGGAAAGGGAGATATTTGAGCTGGTGGTAACGCCACCGGAAAGAAAAATATCCCTTGAAGAAGATTATGCAACGGTACGGGAAAAAAAATCGGTCCGAATTGGCAGAAGTTTTATTTTTTCCCAGGAATATCAAGTTTGTGCAGATCTCAGTTTACAGTTAAAGCCTTATGATCAGGCCCCTTTTAAAATAGGATCCAAAGAATCTCTTCATGTGGATTCTGTGGATAATATGCGGGCTTTTTATAAAAGAATCAGTGAGGAAGCGAAAAAAGGTATCAATATACAGCGTTACAAAGGGCTTGGAGAAATGAATCCGGATCAGCTCTGGGAAACAACCATGGATCCTGAAAAACGTCGCCTCCTCCAGGTAAAAATCGAAGATGCCCTTCTTGCGGACGAAATTTTTACACTCCTCATGGGGGATGAGGTGGAGCCCAGGCGTGAATTTATCCAGAACAATGCTTTGGAAGTTACAATGATTGATATGTAGACTTTTTGGAATTTTGGCTTAACCCAAGGGTAATTCGATCCAATTTTTGCACAAAGAAATCCCGCTCCTTGTTCAAAGGGCGGGATTTCTTGTTTGTCAGCCTATACTTTTTTTATTCAGGTTTTTCTTCTTTTTTCCGGGTATTGCGGCGGGGAGCTTTGGGTTCCGGTTCCAGGGCGATATCCAGCACATCCAGCATTTTATCCACAAAATAGAAGGCCATTTCCTTTTTCACTTTTTTGGGTATTTCTTCCATATCTTTTTCGTTCCATTTTGGAAGAATGAGCGTCTTTATGCCTGCCCGATGCGCGGCAAGCACTTTTTCCTTGATGCCACCTACGGGCAGCACCTCGCCTCTTAGGGTAATTTCACCTGTCATAGCGAGGTTTTCTAAGACTTTTCTTTGAGTTGCAAGGGAGGTAATGGCGGTGAGCATGGTCACACCGGCGGAAGGCCCATCTTTGGGTATGGCCCCCGCAGGTACATGGATGTGCAGATCATTTGTTTCGAAAAAGTCTTCTGGAATATGAAGTTCTTGAGAATCTGAACGGATAAAGCTCATGGCAGCGGATACGGATTCTTTCATGACATCTCCCAACTGACCTGTCAGGGTAAGACGGCCTTTGCCCTTCATGGCTTTGGTTTCCACCACAAGAACGTCTCCCCCTGCGGGAGTCCAAGCCAGTCCCACTGCCACTCCGGGAACCTTGATTTGGGTATTCACTTCCGTATGGATCTTTTTGGGTCCAAGGTAACGGGGAATGTTCATAACATTGATGGATATGGGGTCGGTCTCGCCCTCAGCAATGCGACTGGCCACGCCACGGCAAATGGAGGCAATTTCCCTTTCAAGATTCCTCAATCCTGCTTCCCTTGTGTAATCCTCGATGACGTGACGCACTGCCCCGCTGGTAAAAATAATCTGATTGCTGTTAATGCCATGGGCTTTCCGCTGCCTTGGAATAATGTATTTGTTGGCTATTTTAATTTTTTCATCAAGGGTGTAGCCAGAAAGTTCGATGACTTCCATACGATCCCGCAGGGCAGGCGGAATGGTATGTAATACGTTTGCGGTTGTGATGAACATGACTTTGGAAAGATCAAAAGCTACATCCAGATAGTGATCCACAAAGGCATGATTCTGCTCAGGATCAAGGACTTCAAGAAGGGCGGATGAGGGATCTCCCCGAAAGTCGTTTCCAAGCTTGTCCACTTCATCCAGGATGAAAACGGGATTATCCGTTCCGGATCTTCTCAGGGCCTGAATAATCCTTCCGGGAAGGGCTCCCACATAGGTGCGTCGATGCCCCCGGATTTCTGCTTCATCGCGTACACCGCCTAAGGCCATGCGGACAAATTCTCGGCCCAGGGCTTTGGCAATGGAACGTCCAAGGGAGGTTTTGCCCGTACCCGGAGGTCCGGAGAGGCAGAGAATCGGACCTTTGGAGTCGGGTTTCAATTTACGGACGGCAAGGTATTCAAGAATCCTTTTTTTTGCTTTTTCAAGGCCATAATGATCATCATCAAGAATTTTACGGGCTTTTTTGATATCAATGTTATCTTTACTCGAAATGTTCCATGGAAGAGAAACCATCCAATCCAGATAGGTGGTGACCACATTGTATTCAGCCGAAGAAGGATGCATTCTGGAAAGTCTCTTGAGTTCTCTTTCGGCCTCTTTCCTGGCTTCTTCGGGCAGATTTTTTTCAGCAATCTTTGCGCGGTAATCATCCACCTCAACGGTGGTTTCATCCGTTTCTCCCAACTCTTCCCGAATGGCTTTGAGTTGTTGACGAAGGTAAAATTCTTTTTGTTTCTGCCCCATGTCTTCTTTGACCTGGCTCTGTATTTTTGAGCCGATCTTGAGTATTTCAAGCTGGTAATTTACGATTTTTGTAACTTCTCTCAGCCTTTTTTTAAGATCCACCAGCTCAAGAATTTTCTGCTTCTCTTCATGTGTGGTGTTAATGGTGGATGTGACCATATCTGCAAGAATGCCAGGTTCTTCAATGTTTCTGGCCATTTGTCCCATTTCCTGGGGAAGACCTGGGGAGAGTTCAACCACCTGAATATAGAGATCCAGGAGGTTACTCATGAGAGCATCTATTTCTTTGCTTTTTGTATTGGGTTCTTCAATCTGTGTGATATTGGCCACAAGGTAGGGGGTGAGTTTATTGTACGCATTCACGGAAAAACGACTGATCCCCTGAACCAAAAGCTGGGCTTTGTTATCTTCTCCTTTGGCCATTTTCAGGATGATGGCCCCGCATCCCGTGTCGTATAACTCTTCAGGACTGGTAAAGCTTTGTCCCTTTTCCTTGTTTTTTTTCACAGCGATAAAGCCGACCAGCCTGTTTTTTCCCATAACCTCATCAATGAGGCGAATGGATTGTTCCTGGCGAACCACAAGGGGTAAAACCATTTTTGGGAAAAGAACCACGTCATGAAGAGGTAGAATGGGCAGGGTGTCAGGTAATCTTTCCTGGCTTAATTCCAGGGACGGCTGCTGCTCTTGCATCGCTCACCTCCGGATCGGATGTATTACATGGATAGGTATGGAGTCCAGATCCGAAAGATATCCTTCAGTTCTGGTTCGGATAGTTCTGATAAAAAACCCAGGATTTATCAATCTGTCTGGATTTCAATTTTATGAATGCGTCCACTGGCCTGTTTTGTCAGATGAATTTCTAAAAAACCATTGCTGTAAGAAGCAGAGACTTTTTCTGTATCAATGAGTGTGGGGAGAAAGAGAACACGCTCAAAACAGCCGTAGAAAATTTCCGCAAGCCTGTACGTTGCGTTTTTCATGGGAATATTGCAATTGCGGGTTCCGTGGATACGCACGGCCTTGTTGTCAATTTCAACCTCAAGATTTTCTTTTTCAACACCCGCAATTTCCCCAAGGATGATAATTTCTTCGGCTGTTTCATAAATATCCATGGGAGGATTCCACCGCCTCTGGGTAATGAAAAACATGGGGTTTACGGATCCAAACATTTCAGAAACGGACTTCCCACAGGTATGGGATTGGTCAAATCCCGATCCGAAACGAATTTTGATGTAACTCATGACATTCTCCTTCATCAATTCGGAAACTGGGTGAGAGGAGCCGTTTTTTGAAGATCCAGGGAAAACGAAATATAACGGCACCCGGGAAGGTTAAAAAAATATAGGAAGTTTTATTTTTTTTACAAGGAATATCCTGAAAAAAGACTTTAAAATTTAAAAAATGCCAATAATTTTTTAATTTAAGGTATGCTAATCACAAAATCAGCCCTTTAAATCTTTGTTTTTTGAAAATACCGTTGGTGTGGGGTCGGTTCGATCAGCATGAATTCGCTTATTGTCTGTATACCTTTATCAGATCCTATTCACATGAACTTTGAAATGAATGCGGAGACAGCAGTTTCAACACTTAAAATGCGATCTCCCATGGAAAAGGGCTGCATTCCCGCCTTGCTAAGAAGGTCCAGCTCAAAGGGAATAAAGCCTCCTTCAGGGCCTATGGCCAGAATCGCCGGTGTGCAAGGAGAAGTTGGAAGTTTCGGGCTGTTATGGGGATGGGCGACATAGCCCTTCTGTTTTTTCGTGAGAAGGGGAAGACGGTCTTCGACAAAGGGACGGAACCGTGGTTCCATATCTATGGTTGGAAAAATTGTATCCTTGGCCTGCTGAAGTCCTGCTGTACATTGCTCTGAAATGGACACAGGGGAAAGAAAGGGACTTTGCCAGTAACTTTTTTCAACCCTGAAACTATGGAGCAAGATGATGTGCTTCACCCCCAGGGCTGTCACGGATTGCAGAATGCGCCTGAAAACTTTGGGCCGGGGTAAGGCAAGAACAAGGGTCAGGGGAATGGGTGCAGGGGGTGAATCTGTGCAGGAGATGGCAAATATGTCGTTTTCCTTTTCCCTGTGAATGAGCTTTCCTTTTCCCATGGGACCGTTGACGATTCCCATGCTGAGGCAGTCTCCCGGGTTTATTTTCAGTACCTTTCGGATGTGAGCCAATCTTGAACCGGAAATACGGATTTCATGGTCCGAGATGAAATCTTCCGGGTGTAGGAGGATGAGGTTCAAAAAAAATCCTTTTTTCAGGTGAAAATTAGTTGACGTACAAAATAAAGATATTAATTTAGTTGCAGGTTTTTAGGTAAGACTAAAAAACGTTTTTTATGTACGCCAAGGAGGTGCCCCATGATTGTAAGACTTTTCAAGGGATTTTTTTCCCGTAATACTTTTATAGACAGATACTTTAACTTCTGATGCAAAGGAGCGGCATCCTTAAAGATGCCGCTTTACACAAAAATCCCCGCACTCTTCCCACAAGATCCTCAAAAGCCTGTGCGCACATCAGGCTCAGGATACTCCTTCATGATACTATCCATAAAAGAAGCCAAGTTTTCCTTATACACAATAATGATGTGGGTTTCAGCCTTCCCATAACGATCTGCCAGTATGGCAGTCACAAGCAGGGCCTTTGAATCCTCCCAGAAATAGGAAGGTTGAAAAAGACGCTGATCTTCAATCATTTGAGGGTCTCCGTAGCTCTCTTTGAGCGTATTCACAATACCCTTTCCATCCCCGGAGAGCCTCAGATTCAGAAATAAGGGTTTTTTCGTGTAATCACAGAAAACAAAGCGGATATCACTGAAAGGTACGTTGTAGTGATGGGCATAACGGTAATCAAGCTTGAGAGTTCGGCCGGAAATTGGATTTATAAGTCTGTTTTTATTGAAAAAATAACCTGCTTCCTTGAGATCTGGAAACCGCGAGGCCAGCCAGCCTCTGTGAACAAAATCCATGTACACAGGGGTAAGATTTTCGAGACGGTGTTGACCCAATATTTTGCTGAGCTCTCTTAGCTTCGATTTTGTGAGTATGGTGTTTTCGCCAACAGAAAAAAAGGTAAAACTTTCAGATTTTTTCTGTTCTGCGTTCCTCGGAAGTCGGATGTTCGATTGGTTGAGAAAAATAAGCAAAAAAGCAGTTCCGATGAGGCAGATCAGTATAAAGAAAAAAATAATTCTGTATTTTTGGGGAATTAAATCTCGCATTGTTCTGTCCTTAATCCAGTTTATGACAATAAAGATCGGTTTTCAGATACGCCGACCACCTTGCATGTTTATGAGATCACAGGCAGCCCATCTCCGCGCCTCTCTTTTTTATGAGTAAAACGAAAGGGGCGCATGATCAGGGGGACAAGGTCTCCTGCAATACTTTTTTTACAAGGGCTCCATCCGCTCTCTGACCGAAATGTTTCATCACAGGCCCCATGGCGTTCATGGGATTTTTAATGGCGGATAAATCCATATTTTCCCGGATCCATTTTCGGATTTCTTCCTCATTTGCGGGCTTTGGAATGTATTCCTGCAGCACCTCGAGAAAAAGGGATGAAGTTTCTTTTTTTGCTTCAAGGAGTATTTTTTCGGATTTGATAAGACTCCGTATAATACTCATAATATCTTCATTTGTGATTTCGTCTTCTTTTTTACAGCGAACACTTTTTTTACCCGAGTCCAGGGTGATGGGGACAGTCAGTTTCGGAAATTCGCTCATGACCATGCGGATGGTATCCCGGACGCCATCCTCTTTTTTTTTCATGGCGGTTTTGAGGTCTTCCCTCAGTTTTTCGTAAAGGCTTGCTTCGGAGTTCAGGCTCCATCCATAAAAGTATGTCATCATGTCTTCCTGTTTTTTTGTTCGGGATCAAGGGTTTTGATAAGGATTTAAGGAGTATGAAAAAGTAGTTTACGTAAACGGGTAGCCAGAATCTTGTTTTCGTGTTCACGGCCAAAGGAAAAACGCAAAAAACGGTCTGAAAGGCCTGGAATATTGCTGCAGTTGCGTATGATGATTCTTTCTTTTTCGAGCAGATGGCATACCGTGTCTGCTTTGGGATACCCGGCAATTCTGAGAAGCTGAAAAATGGTGCGGCTCGGATACAGGTAAAGTCCTGGAATGTCAGAAAGATGTTTAGTCATCTCCCTTCTTTGCCCCACAAGCCAGTCTTGGGTTTTTTTGATGAAATCCTTGGTTTTTTCCATTTGATCCGCCAGAAAGAAAACGGATTCCTGGGCCATGGCATTGACCGCCCATGGCATTCTGTGTTCCCGGAGAGGATGGATCATCATGGGGTCTCCCGTTGCAAAACCCAATCGAAGACCTGGAATGGTAAATATTTTTGATAAGGATATGAGAACAAGGAGATTTTCCTGGCAAAGCCTTGTCACGCTTTGTTTTTCCATGTCCGGAAGAAAGGGCATGTAGGTTTCATCAACAATGAAGCGGGTTTTGGGTGCAGCAACGCAGAGGGACCGGATGACATCATAGGAAAGGGTAATACCTGTGGGATTGTTCGGATTACAAATAAAAACGGTATCGTATAATCGGCATGTATCCGCAAAAAGACCAATATCCAGGTCAAAATCCTTTTCAGGGGATGTGGTGAATTCATCCACCTGTACCCCTGAAAGGAGACAGGCATGGTGATAATCCGCATAGGTGGGGGATAAAATGAGGGCTCTGCGGGATTTGAGGGCCCAGGGAAGGGCATAGATCAACGACGTGGTCCCATTACCCGCAAGGATGCGTTTAGGGTCTATGGAAAAAAGATGTCCTATGGCCTGGGAAATCCGCTGCGTATCCGTATCAGGCAGCATGCTGATTCTTTGGATGTGGGACATCAGATGATCCATCAGACCAGGGGGGGGACCCAGGGGGTTCAGGTTGCCACTGAAGTCTGTTATTTCCTCCACTGTGCACCCCAGCCTCAGGGCTGTTTCATGACGATTTCCACCATGGGTAAGAATCATTTCATTCATCCGATACAGTGCTGGAATCCAATGCAGGCAGCTTTGGGGTGCGCCTTGCCTCTGAAAAGAATTTTTATAGAGGTATCATATCTTAGATTTTAAAAAAATAGAGTTTTCCACTGAATTTTCAACTGAATTAAAAAACGGCTTTTCTCCAGGTTGGAAAAGAGCCGTTAAAAGTTCTTTTAAATCAGGCTGATACAGAGATTGTTTTCACTATAACGATGGGAGCGAAAACCTCGTTTCCGGGAAATTACCACGCCGTAGGCTGCCTTGGATGCTGATGGGGCCAGCGGGCCAAAAAAAACTTCTTTTGTGTCCTGTTCCGGTTAAGGCAAGGCTTCTGGGATTGCAAGCATGTGTGCTTCTGGGGGTGTGGAAAAAAATTGGCCGCACAGGATAAGGAGGGCGAACAAAGCGGACGCCCTTTTGGTGTGCGGCGTTTTTTAAAAGGGCTTTTAGGCTTTTAATGCACGCTCAGCATCTTCGTTGCTGCTGTAAAAATTCGGTTTAACCCGCTGCTGTTGCAGGCTTTTCCCCAAGTCATCGCGGAGAGAGCGGCTGGTGGTGTACCGGGTGACGCCTGCATAGAAATGTTCCATCAGACGGTTTACCATATTGGCGTAGTCATTCATAAGTTCTTGTTTGATATTGAAATTTTCATAGTTAATGATGGCGTCCACTCGCTTTCCGAGGTGGGAGAGGTGTTCTGCAACAAGGAATTCAATCCGCTGGATTTCCCTGAGGGTCTGAACGCTGTAGTTTTCAAAATTCACATAAAAACGATTTTTGTCAGGGTCGTAATGGAAGCGTTGTTCAAGGGATTTTTCTTCGGATGGATGCGTCATGGGGACCTCGCTTATTTGAAAGGGTGATGGATAGGATTACCGGATATGGCAGCTGGTAGGAAAGGTTTATCTAGAAAAGAGACCAGAATGCCCACCGCGAAAGGGCGAAGCTCACAGGGGATTAAAGGACTGTTATTGAAGAAAGTATCGATTCAGGATGGTTGTTTGATTTTTTAAAATCGTCTTGGTGAAGATAAAAACTTGTGGTGTCCATACTTGGGGAAAGGGTAGGTTTCCGTCTTAATGGCCCTATATTAAGCATAAGCCTGTTGCAGGATCAAGTGTTTTCAATGGAGACGAGAGGAAAATTTTTTTTGAAAGCATGGAAAATTTAAGTTTTTAAAATGTGCTCTTTCATGTCATGGAGATTGGACATGGAAAATATATTTTGCGTACATATCTTCGTGAAAGCCAACCACCAGTGTTTGGTTGAAAATCAGGGCAGGCGCTCGAAGGCTTTGGGAAGGGCCTGTTATTTTTTTTAAAAGAGCTTCTCTTTGATTTTCCGTATCGTCAAAAAGCGTATAGCCTTTTCCCGAAGCAACAACAACCCGCTGTACCGTGTGGAGCAGGGCGGACAGATCTGTTTCCAGGAGCTTTTTTTTCCGTGCATCTTCAATATGATTGAGGCGGAAAGCATGGGACTCGATCACGTCGAGTGCTTTTTTACAGGTCTGTCAACCTTTCCTCATATAAGCCCATGAAATATCCATGATACGTTTCCTTATGAATTCTTATTTTTGGATGGAGGATCGGCTTTTTCCGTTTTCATTGCGGAATCGGGTCTCATGAGATTCATGTTTTTCATGGTCTGCTCCCAGAACATCTTACCCACATGGCCTCCAGCGGGAAAAATGATTTTCATGAGCTCCTTGGGGTCTTGGGCTGCCTTGAGGCGTTTTTGAAGATCCGCCATGATTTCTTCATGGAAAAGTCTTAAATCGGGAAGTCCCATGGCTTCACGGATTTCTTCGGGGGTGGCTTCTATGGTGATATTGATTTTCATGGGCCCTCCTTCAATTTTTTATTTCAGATACGTCTTTCTTGGGAAACACAAAAGCGCTAAGGTCTGTTTTTTTGCAGGGGATATGGGGGCGACCCTGAAACCAAACATAACATGGGATGTGGGGGGATGCAGCTCTCTTTTTTTACAGAAACACAAAAAAAGAACTTTTTGTTTTCCGGAAACTATTTTTTTTATTTTCTGGTTCTGGGAGTTTATTTCCCGTACTTTCCCCTTTATTGTTATAAAATTGGCTTTTCCGAAAAAGAAGTGGGCATGATCTCAGGCTTAAGAACCTTTGCCTCCATCTTTTTTCCTCTGGGATGGGCCTTTCTTGTGGATCGTTTTCATCTGCATCGTTTCATATTTCTGTTCTGCCATACCCTGGCTGTTGCTGCGTGGAGCCTTTTTTTTTTCGCGGACACCTTTTTTTTTATGATGTTCATCATGGGGCTTTACGGCTTTTTTCACTCCCCCATCATTGGTTTCATGGAAGCTTTTACCGTTAATTTTCTCGGAAAAAAGAAATCCGGGTACGGAGGAATACGGGTCTGGGGGTCCGTGGGTTTTATTTTTTCCGTGTGGGGGTGTGGTTTTTTGCTGGATTTCTGGCCTTCCCGCACGGTGCTCTGGCTTGTTCTTTCAGGAAGCCTTGTGGGCGTCTGGATGGCCCTTAAAACACCGGTTTCGACCACAGGCGGTCTTCTGCTGAACCGCGGAGGACTGCATCGTCTTTTGACCGGAAATGGCCTGCTGTTCCTTTTCATCGCCTTTGTGATGGTGATGAGCCATGGCGCATATTATGGTTTTTTTTCCATTCACCTTTCAGAGGCAGGCTTTTCAGGCAGTTTCATTGGATTCACCTGGGCGCTGGCATCTCTTGCAGAAATAGTTGTTATGTTGGGATTTCGACGAATTTTTAAACGTTTTTCCTTAAAAAAAATGATGCTTTTTTCATTGGTCATGGCGGTTATACGCTGGCTTCTTCTGGCTTTTTCCATTCATCCTCTGGTCATTCTTTTCAGCCAGATTCTGCATGCCTTTACCTATGGTGTTTTCCACATGGCGGCCATCTTGTTTATGGACGCCCTTGTGGATCCGGGTGCCAAAACACTGGGGCAAACCCTTCTCAATGCCACATCCTATGGCGTGGGATTGATGATGGGATATGTCATCGGCGGTCTGGGCTTTGCCTCTCTGGGAGAAGGGATGTTTGTGATCAGTGCGCTCATGGCGCTTGTGGGGGGGGGATGTGCGGTGATCCTTCAGAACCCGGAGTCTTCAGTGCCGTGAAGGGGATGCGGCCCATTTCCCGTTTTCCGGTTCCTGGGCCGGAGGACCATGGAAAGAGGAGGAAGCTCTTTTCATGCCCCAGAGTGTATCTGTGAAAAACAGGCCATGAGTTCCGTGCGCGTGAGAACGGCCACCGCATCGCCGACTTCTTTACGAATGTTGTCCATTCCCCCCTCTTCCCTGTCCACAAGCACCACAACCTTGCATACTTCAAGACCCGTTTGCCTGGCCCGGTCAATGGCTTTGATGGTGGAGCCTCCGGTGGTCGCCACGTCATCAATGATGGCCACCCTGTCTCCGGGATGCATGTCCCCTTCCACCCAGCGGATTACGCCATGGTCTTTCTGTTCTTTCCGGATTGAAAAGGCCTGTATGGGAATATTGTTCAGCCCGGAAGCAAAGGCTGTGGCCATGGCCACGGGATCCGCGCCAAAGGTGAGGCCACCAACGCCGCGGACTCCTGCTGTTTTCAGCTCTTCAAGTACCAGATGACCGATGAGAAACATACCCCAGGGATCCAGGGCTGTGGGTTTGCAGTTGATATAAAAATCACTTTTTCTGCCTGATGCCAGGGTGAAGATGGGGCTTGGGGCAACCTGGACGGA
Source organism: Desulfobotulus sp. (assembly GCF_034006065.1). Taxonomy (NCBI): domain Bacteria; kingdom Pseudomonadati; phylum Thermodesulfobacteriota; class Desulfobacteria; order Desulfobacterales; family Desulfobacteraceae; genus Desulfobotulus; species Desulfobotulus sp. The sequence continues at coordinate 16,363 of NZ_JAVETM010000022.1, forward strand.
TTTTTTGCATAAAAGTTCCATCAGGGCCTTTTTCATGGCAGGGCGGCTTTCTTTGCATGCATGGATATTCATTGGCGGGTTTTTTCCTGGTTATGAAGGTAAGGAGAATGCGCCAAACCCCTGCCGGACTGAAAGAAGCCTTGGGGTTGGGGATCCGGCAGAGGTTTGCGGCAGGAAAAACCGTTGTGCGGCACTTCCCGCAGGTCTGTTGCATATCATGGAGACTGAATCAGGGTCAATGAAAGGTATGGGGGCTGTTTAAGGGGAGGATATTGTGTCAAGCTTCTGAAAAATAAGAGAAAGAGGGTAAAAAAATGCAGGGTCTGTGGCTTTGGAAGAATAAATATGGTAAGGATCTCCGGTTGTTTTGATTTTCTGGATCCCCCATGCCTGCCTGAAGTCCATGAAAATGCGTGCCCGGATCCTTAAAAGAGGGCTTTTAAGTTTTTTTGTGATCAGGATGGGATTTTGCAGTTTTTTTTAAGCCCATCCTCGGGCATTCTGACCTGAGCCTCCTTTGATGTCACAGAACCTGTGAAAATGGATATCTCCTTATCATGATGGATTTATCAAAAAATCAGATTATCCGTATGTTCAATGTATACAAAGCCTATGGCAAAACCTCCGCCCTGAGGGATATCTCCCTTGAAATTTACGCAGGAGAGATTGTTTTCATTACAGGGGCCAGTGGTGCAGGAAAATCCACGCTGCTGAAACTGTTTTACAAAGGAGAGCTTGCCAGCCAGGGGCAGATTCTTGTGGACGGTATGAACCTTGCCAGGATGGGTGCGAGGAAGCTTCCCGAGCTGAGACGGCGAATCGGCGTTATTTTTCAGGATTTTAAGCTGATCGCAGGCAGAACGGTATTTGATAATGTGGCCCTGCCCCTGGAAGCCGCCGGAGAAAAGCCTAAGATCATTGAAAAAAAAGTGATGAGTGTTTTAAGAACAGCAGGTATTGAGGACAAGGCCAAGGTCTATCCACCTTCCCTGTCCGGTGGGGAGCAGCAGCGGGTCGCCGTGGCCAGGGCTGTGGTGGGATCACCTAGCCTGATACTGGCGGATGAACCCACAGCGAGCCTCGACCCCCATTCCGCAGAACAGGTTATTCAATTGCTGGAAACCTTTCACGGGCGTGGGGCCACCTTGGTCATTGCCACCCATAATCGAAGGATGATTTCCCGCCTGAAGGGAAGGGAAATCCGGCTTGAGAACGGATCCATTCAGGAAAGACTCCATGGGTCTGACAGGGAAATGGAGGAAGCCTGATGCAAAAGGACCTCTGGATACGTCATTTCCGTCACGCACTGAAGGATATCCGCACCCATCGTTTTCTGCATGGCATTACCTGGATCACCATTGTTCTTTCGGTCATCCTTTCGGGCACATTCATTCTTTTTGCCTCCAATGCCGGTGATGTGATTGCATCCTGGAAAGCCGGGGTGCGCGTGATGGTGTATCTTGAAAAAGGTCTTACAGAAAAGGATCTGGTCCGGATCAAAAACAGTCTGGGTGAGATGGAGCTGATTTCCGATTTTCGTTTTGTGTCGAAAATGGAAGCCCTCGAGTTCTTGCGCATGCGCATGCAGCGGCACGCTGCGGTTTTTCATAATCTTCCGGAAAATCCCCTGCCCGATGCCTTTGAACTTCGGGTCAAAGTGGGAGAGCAGGGATGGGATATTGTGGAAAATGTTGCCCTTCATGTGGAAAAAATCCAGGGTGTTGATGATGTGGAATACGGCGGGCAGTGGGTGGGACGCTTTCTCCAGGTGATCGCCATGTTGCGCATGGCGGCGTTTGGAATGGGCAGTCTTTTTTTTCTTGTTTCCGTTTTCATTGTGGCCAACACCATCCGCCTTGCCTTTTATTCCCGCAAGGAAGAGGTGGAGATCATGCGTTTTGTGGGGGCTGAGGAAGGATTTATCAAGGCGCCCTTTTATATGCAGGGTTTTCTTCTGGGATTTTCCGGCGGCCTTGGGGGGATTCTGGTGCTTTTTGTGGTTTACACAACCCTGACCTTTCGCATGGACGCCACGTTTTCAGCTCTGGCCTTTGATTTTTCCTTTCTTTCCCTTCGGACGGCGGCGACCATGGTGGGGATTTCCGCCTTTGTGGGCTGGGTGGGAGCCTATCTTTCCTTTCGTCAGGAAGTGCTTGAATGAAGGTCGTTTTTTTTCTTTCAGTACTTTTTTTTCAGGTTTTCATGTGCGGAGTCCATGCCCATGAAATGGTGATGGTGGAAGCCGATCGCCTTAACCTGCGCAGCGCTCCGGATCGCAATGCCAGTGTTGTGCTGGTTCTTTCCAAAGGAGCGCGCGCCCGTATCCTTGGGGAAAGGGAAGGCTGGGTCCGTGTGATGGTGGGGGAAAAGGAAGGCTACCTCAGGGATCGTCCCGTGTATATACGCCGGGTATCTTTGCAGGACTTGGATCTGGAGAAAGCCAAAAAAGAAAGGGAAGGAATCAAAACCCAGATCCAGCAGCAGGAGCGTATGCTGACCCGGTATCGGGAAAGGGAAATGGATGTCATAGCGGGTCTGAATGCCATCGATAAAACACTCCATGAGGTGAATGGGAGACTTTCCCTCATCCAGAAGGAGCAGGCGGAGCTTCTGGAGCAGCGTAAAAAAACCCGTGAGGAAATGGCGGCCCTGGAAAGGGAGAACCGAAGTCAGAGGGATGTGGTGGGTAAGCGGCTCAGGGCTTTTTATAAGCTTGAGAGCACAGGTCGTATGGCCTTGCTCGGGGCAACGGATAATGTGTATGAATTTTCCATCCATAAACGGGCCCTGGAGCAGGTTCTGCATATGGATGACCGCATCCTCGGAGATCAGAGCCGACGGATCCTGGAGCTTACCCAGCTGTCTGACCGCCTCAAAAAAGAGGAGCAGCGCATTGCGGATGTGGCCCAGAAAGCGGCAGATCAGCTTCGCATTCAGAGGGCAGAAAAGGAAAAGCGTAAGGCCCTTCTCAACGACATCCGAACCCAACAGAAACATGGCCTTGCCGCTGTTTCCGCCCTGGAAGAGGTGAAAGCCTCTCTGGATCAGACCATTGAGAAGCTGGGCAGGCGAAAATCTGCGGTTTCACGGGCTTCCGGGGGGATGGAAAAATTCAGGGGCTTGCTTGATCTTCCGGTGAACGGTACAATCATTTCTCGTTTCGGGCATAAGAAAAATCCGAAACTCAATATCCAGACCTTCCAGAGTGGTATCGGCATCCGGGCGGATCGGGGAGAACCCATACGGGCTCTTTTTTACGGGACCGTGGTGTATGCAGACTGGTTCAGCGGCTACGGGAATATGATCATCATCGACCATGGGGACCATTACTACTCCGTGTATGCCCATGCCGAAGAGTTATTTAAAAAAACAGGGGACGGCGTGGAGCGCAATGAGGTTATTGCCACGGTGGGGGATGCGGGATCCCTTTCCGGGTCCATGCTGCATTTTGAAATTCGTCAACAGGGAAAACCGGTGGACCCCATGCTTTGGGTGAAAAGCGGTTAGCGAAGGAGTCTTCATGGCTTTTAAGTTTTTGAAAATGCGTCATCTCATGGTCGCCGTAAGCATTGTCGCCCTTGTTATTCTCGGCTCCGCCAGTTTTCACAGGACGGTTTCAGCAAAGGCCAATACGGAAACCTACAAAGGTCTTAAGGTTTTCAGCGATGTGATTGAAGAGATCGAAGCCAATTATGTGGATGAGGTGAAAACCGAAGACCTGATTCAAAAGGCCATCCAGGGAATGGTGGGAAGCCTGGATCCCCATTCTGCCTTTCTGCCACCTGAAGCCTTTGAAGAACTGCAGATGGATACCAAAGGAGAGTTTGGTGGTATTGGTATTGTCATCACCACCAAAAACGGACTTCTTACGGTCATCTCTCCCATTGAAGGTACTCCGGCTTTCAAGGCGGGAATTCAGGCAGAAGATGTGATTGTGGAGGTGGACGGCGAGTCCACCAAAGACATGATGCTCTGGGAAGCGGTGAAACGGATGCGGGGGCCCAAGGGAGAAAAGGTTCTCATACGGGTGGTGCGCAAAGGGGTTTCCGAACCCATAGAGTTTACTCTGGTGCGGGATCTGATTCCCATTGACAGTGTGCGATATGCCCTTTTAAGACCCGGATACGGCTATGTCTGGGTGACCAACTTCCGGGAAAACACCACAGAGGATCTGAAAAAAGCCCTTGAAGAAATCAAGCAGAAAGGGGAGCTTAAAGGTCTCGTCCTGGATCTGAGGGGAAATCCCGGAGGTCTTCTGGATCAGGCGGTTTCCGTATCCGATCTTTTCCTTGAAGGGGGCGATATTGTGTCCATTCAGGGTAGGAAGAATATCAGCCCTCAGATTTTTAAAGCGAGAAAACGGGGAACGGAGCCGAATTATCCCATTGTGGTGCTGATCAATGCGGGCAGTGCCAGCGCGTCGGAAATTGTGGCCGGTGCCCTTCAGGACCACAAGCGGGCGGTGATTCTGGGCACAACTTCCTTTGGTAAAGGATCGGTTCAGACGGTGCGGCCCCTGAAGGATGGGTATGCCCTCAAATACACCATCGCCCGGTATTTTACGCCCCTTGGCCGTTCCATTCAGGCGGAGGGTATTGAGCCGGATATCCGCGTGGCCCAGCGCATCCTGGAAGAGGACACGGAAGCGGAATCCCGCATGCTCCACGAACGGGATCTGAGAAACCACATTGAAAAAAAGGATGCGCCCCAGAAAGAAGAAACCAAGATGCCTGTTGTTGCTTCCTCCGGGTTGGATATGGAAAGGCTTATGAAAGATCAGCAAGTGCAGCGGGCCCTTGATATCCTTGTGGGTTACGGTATTTTTGGCAAGGGAAAATAAAGAGCTTGTCTCAAGCAGGGCTTTGGATATAAAAACCGCCGCATAGCTGATGATGCGGCGGTTTTTTGTTTTCAGATCAGAACCTTTATGGATGAAATCGCTTTATGACAAAGAAAAAAGCAGAAAAAAGCGGGACAAAAAAAACAAGGGCCTCCGGAGCCAGACCGAAAAAAAAAGCTGCACCCGCCAAGCCCCGAAGGGAAGTGGATCAGGGTCCCCTGGCCCTTCTGATCCTCCTTGTGCTGGTGGTAAGCCTTGGTCTTGGAGCGCATTTTTATTTTGCATCAAAGCCTGCTCCAGGGCTTTCAGCGGAAAAAAAATCCTTAACTCCCGGCCCCCTTACTCCGTCACATAAGCAGCCCTTTGTGGAAAAACCCAAGTCCTCGACCCGGGTTGTGGAAAAAGAAAAAAAGACGGACTCCCCTTCCCCTTTACAGTCGGAAAAAAAGGAAATTCCCAAATATGAGGTTTTCCCCAGGGTGGATGTGGAAAGAAAACGATCGGAACCCGCAGTTCCGGGCGATGGAAAGCCAAGGGTGGCTCTGATTATCGATGACATAGGCTATGATCCGGCCATGGCGGAGGCTTTCATGACCCTGGGGGTTCCCCTGACCCTTTCCATTCTTCCCCATAGCCCCCACGGAGTGCGCATTGCAAACAAGGCCCACATCAGAGGTTATGAAATCATGCTGCATCTGCCCATGGAACCGCAGGAGTATCCACGCATAGATCCTGGACCTGGAGGACTTCTTTTGCGTATGGATGCAGATGAGCTCATCAGTGTGCTGGAGACAAACCTTGCAGCCATTCCCCATATCCGGGGAGTGAACAACCACATGGGTTCCGCTCTTACGGCTTCAGAATCCCACATGAATCAGCTTTTTATTATTCTGAAAAAGAGAAACTTTTTTTTCATTGACAGCCGCACCGCAGCCCAGAGCCGCTGTCGGGCTGCGGCGCGGATGTTTCAGGTGCCCTTTGGCGAGAGGGACGTTTTTCTGGATCATGTTCAGACCCAGGAAGCCGTGGAAAAAGAATTGGAAAAATTTTTCCGCATTGCGAAAAAGCACGGAAGCGCCATAGGCATCGGTCATCCCCACCGGGTGACCCTGGAAGGCCTTCGTCGGGTGCTTCCTGAGGTCGGGGAAGCCTATACCTTTGTGTATGCATCGGAACTTACGGATTTTGTGGAATAACCAACATGGAAGGAAAAAGCATGGGACATGTGTCGGTTCTTGCGCTGCTTGCATCGGAAAAGGAGCTTTCGGATGTTACGGTCATGGGCTGGGTCCGGACCCGGAGGACAGGTCGGGATGTTTCCTTTCTTGAGCTGAATGACGGCTCCTGCCTTGCCGGACTTCAGGTGGTTGTGGAAGCCACCTTTCCCATGTACGAGGAAGTTTCCCGGATCACAACGGGAAGCTCCCTTGCGGTAACAGGCGATCTTATCCGTTCTCCGGGGGAAGGCCAGGCCTTTGAACTGAAGGCCAGAGACGTGGTTGTTTTTCAGAAAGCTCCGGAATCCTATCCCCTGCAGAAAAAACGGCACAGTGACGAATTTCTCCGCACCCTTGCCCACATCCGGCCCAGAACGAATAAATACGGGGCCATGTTCCGCATCCGCTCCGAACTCGCCTTTGCCATTCATCATTATTACCGGGAAAGGGGGTTTCATCTTTTACACAGCCCCATTCTCACAGGGTCGGATTGCGAAGGTGCAGGTGAGATGTTTGCTGTGACAACCGGGGAAAAAGATGCAAATTTTTTCGGAAAACCCGCCCATCTTACGGTATCGGGCCAGCTTTCCGCAGAAATGTTCGCCCTGGCTTTAGGCAAGGTCTATACCTTTGGCCCCACCTTCCGTGCGGAAAATTCCAACACCTCCCGTCATGCTGCGGAGTTCTGGATGGTGGAGCCGGAAATGGCCTTTGCGGATCTGAAGGATGCCATGGATCTTGCGGAAGATTTTCTGAAATATCTCGTTGCCTGGGCCCAGGAGCATTGCAGGGAAGATCTGGCCCTGTTCACCCGTTTTGTGGATAAGGATCTTTCCTTGCTTCTGGACAAGATTCTTGAAGGGGATTTCATTCGTCTTTCCTACACCGAGGCTGTGGATCTTCTGCAGAAAAGTGGAAAAACCTTTGAGTTTCCCGTGGCCTGGGGCCAGGATCTCAAATCCGAGCATGAACGCTTCATTGCAGAAACCCTTTTTGCAAAACCTGTGATTCTTTATGACTATCCCAAAGGGATCAAACCCTTTTACATGCGGCTCAATGGGGATGGAAAAACCGTGGCGGCCATGGATCTTCTGGTTCCTCGCATTGGTGAGCTCATGGGAGGCAGCCAACGGGAGGAAAGGGAAGATGTTCTGTTGGAAAGGATGGCGGCCCAGGGCCTTTCCCAGGAGGATTATGGCTGGTATCTGGATTCCAGGCGCTGGGGATCTGCGCCCCATGCGGGTTTTGGCATGGGATTTGAGCGTCTGCTCATGCTGGTGACAGGGGTTTCCAACATCCGGGATGTGATTCCTTTCCCAAGAACCCCTGGAAACATTGATTTTTAATCCTGTACTGCCCTGAAAAAGGGGGGATTGGATTTTTTAAAAAAAGGTTTTTTTGTGTCAGAAAACGTCTTTTCCAAAAAATACGTTCTTTTCTCGGTCTGTATGGCGCTTTTGTTTCTGGTTTCCTGCGCTACCCGGACTCCTCCTTCTTTTCAGCCCCCAGGGCAGCGGCCTTACAAGGTAATGGGAAAATGGTACTATCCCATTCCCGATGCCACGGGGTACAGGCAAAAAGGCCTTGCCTCGTGGTATGGTCCGGGGTTTCATGGAAAAACCACGGCCAATGGCGAAAAATACAACATGCATGCCATGACAGCGGCGCACAAAACCCTGCCCTTCGGCACGCTGGTGCGGGTGAGAAACCTTGAAAACAACAGGGAAGTGGTGGTACGCATCAACGACCGGGGGCCCTTTGTGCGGGGCAGAATCATTGATCTTTCCAATGCATCGGCCCAAGCCATTGGTCTGGATGTCCGGGGCGTGGGGCCTGTGGAGATCAAGGCTGTGGCTTCGGACAGAAAAAATGCCCTGGATATGGGCCAAGGCGATTTTTCCGTTCAGGTGGGGGCGTTCACACAGAGGATGAATGCGGATCGGCTTGCGGAAAAACTCAAACAGGAGGGACACAGGGTGCATGTGTTTGCCCATGACCGGGGAGATGCGGTTTTTTTCCGGGTTCGGGTAAAGGGGTATGGGCGACTGGAAGCTGCGGAAAGAGCGGAGGCGGATTTCCGGAAAAAGGGATATGGTGACGCCATGGTGGTGGCGGAGTGAGGACTGTGTTCGTGGCAAGGGAAAAAGCCGTTGTGTTTCTGGACAGGGATGGGGTTATCAATGAGGATTCTTCTTGCTATATCCGCAGCGTTCCGGAATTCCGTTTCATACCGGGAAGCGCCGAAGCAGTGGCCAGGCTGTGCGCCGCAGGTTTTGAGGTGATGCTTATCACCAACCAGTCCGTGATCGGCAGAAAGCTTGTGACAGAAAGTACCCTTTCATCCATATTTGAACACATGCGTCAAGGCCTTGCGGCTTTCGGAGGGACCATCAAAGACATCTTTTACTGTCCCCACAGACCTGAAGAGCATTGTCTTTGCAGAAAACCCCGGCCGGGTCTTTTTTTTCAGGCCCAAGCGGCCCATGATGTGGATCTGAGAAGCAGCATCATGGTGGGCGATAGTGCCAAGGATATGGAGGCCGCTCTGGCTGCGGGCGTGGGAACCCGTGTACTGGTGCGCACGGGTAACGGGAAAAGGGATCTGCTTTGTTTACAGGAAAAGGGCCTTGATCCGGATTTTGTGGCAAAAGATCTTGGCGAGGCTGTGGACTGGATTCTATTGAACCGGGAAGGACGGGCTGTAATGACCTCTAAGGATGGGACGGATCAGAGGACATGATTGTTCTGCAGGGAAGACTGGACAGTATCCGTTTTTCCAATGAGGAGAATGGATACACCGTTGCCCGTTTTACGCCGGATGGTTATCAGACGGAAATCACGGTGGTGGGCATCCTTGCGGGGGTGCGTCCCGGAGAAACCCTGCGCATTGAAGGCGACTGGGAAAAGCACATAAAATTTGGTGAGCAGTTCCGCATTGCAAAGATGGAGGTGATTCTTCCGGATACGGCAAGGGGAATCAAACGCTATCTGGCATCCGGCGTGATATCCGGCGTGGGTGAGGTGATGGCGGAAAAACTGGTGGCCTATTTCGGATCTCACACCCTGGAGGTGTTGGACGCAAGTCCGGAACGCCTGTGTGAGGTTCCGGGCATCGGTAAATCCAAGGCAAAGGCCATTGCGGATTCCTGGAAATCTTATCATGCCATCCGCACCCTGATGGCTCTGATGGCAAAAATCGGGGCCTCCCCCTCTTCCGGCGCAAAAATTCTGCATACCTATGGAGGAGAATCCCTCACTCTTGTACGGGAAGACCCTTACCGCATCTGCCGGGAAATTCCCGAAGTTCCCTTTGAGGTGGCTGACCGCCTGGGGCTTGCGGCGGGTATTTCAAGGGATTCTGCATCAAGAATCCGCGCAGGTCTTTTGTATGTGCTGGAAAAGGCCGGATATTCCGGCCATGTTTTTTTACCGGAAAAGGATCTTCTGGCAAGAGCCCTGAAGCTTTTGGGCGTTAACCGGGAAAGCCTGGTGCAGGCCTTTGAAAAGCTGGAGGAAGAAAAGGCCCTTGTGCTGGAGGGGGATCCTGGGCAGCGCCATGTGTATCTGAAGGAGATGCACGCAGCGGAATCGGGGATCGGAGCAAGACTTTCAGCCATGCTCAGCCTTGGGCCGCCGGGGTCCAATCCTACGGATCTTTCCGTTCTGGAGCTTTCCGTTCTGAAGGGATTGGCCCTTCGTCTTTCCGAAGAGCAGTTGGCCACCCTTTCAAAGCTTCTGGAAAGCCGGGTGGCCATTCTCACAGGGGGGCCAGGAACGGGTAAAACCACACTGATCCGCAGTGTCTGCGCTGTGATGGGGGAGAGGGGTGCCAGAATTCTTCTGGCAGCGCCCACAGGAAGGGCAGCGAGACGACTTTCCGATGTCACAGGTCGAAAGGCCCTCACCCTGCACCGTCTTTTGAAGTACAATCAGATGGAAAGCCGTTTTGAGGTGAACACGGATAATCCCCTGGATGTGGATATGCTCATCGTGGATGAAGCCTCCATGGTGGATATTCTGCTCATGTTTCACCTGCTCTGTGCTGTTCCCATGGCGGCCAGGCTGATTCTGGTGGGCGATGTTTCCCAGCTTCCTTCCGTGGGTCCGGGCAATGTTCTGGGGGATCTTATCCAGTCCGGAAACATCCCCGCCTTTACCCTGAAAACCATTTTCCGCCAGGCCCAGGAAAGTCCCATTGTCATGAATGCCCACCGGATTAATCAGGGAGAAATGCCGGATTTTTCCCTTGCCGGTGACGGGGCTTTGTCCGAATTCTACTTTATCCGTCAGAGCAGCCCGGAAAACGTGGTGCGTACCATTGTCACCCTTTGTGTTCAGCGGATTCCCGAACGCTTTGGTTTTGACCCTTTCCGGGATGTGCAGGTACTCACCCCCATGCACAAGGGAGAGGTGGGAACGCTGTGTCTCAATCAGGTTTTGCAACAGGCCCTGAATCCTCCAAAGGCGGGTAAGGGAGACGGAGCTTTCCGGGTGGGCGACAAGGTGATCCATCTGAAAAATAATTATAAGAAGGAAGTGTTTAACGGGGACATTGGCCAGGTTTGTGCGATTGAGGAAAAAGAAGGGCTTGTTCTGGTGGATTACAGCGATGGAGAGGGCGAGCGTCAGGTGGCCTATGCCCCCGAAGAGCTGGATGAGCTGGCTTTGGCCTATGCCATCAGCGTGCACAAATCCCAGGGATCGGAGTATCCTGTTGTGATCATTCCCCTGATGCCCGAGCATGCGCCGCTTTTGCAGCGTAACCTTGTGTATACGGCCATGACCCGGGGAAAACGGCTGGTGATTTTTGTGGGGATGTCCCAGGCTCTGGATATGGCCATACGCAATGACAGGCCTACCCGACGTTTTTCGGATCTTTGTCGTCGCCTGAAAAGTTCATGAAGGTTTCTGTGATCCGGAGAAGGGCCTGGATGATTTCGGCTGTGATGCCCCAGATCATGCCCTCGGGGCTGGACCAGAAGAGAACGGGGTGGCGCACCCCACCCCAGGGTCTGGAATAGTGCTCCGGAAGACCCAGGGCTTCTGCGGGAAGCAGAACCTCCCTTTCTCCGTTTCGTTTTTTGATCACAGGGTGGGCCATGATCTGTATGGTGTGAATCTCCGGAGGATTCCGGGCAAACCATGCAAGGGGCAGCGTAAAGATTCTGGCCACCTCATCGGGATTGGGGCTGAGTTCGTCCAATGTATCCATGGACACCCGGGCCACCACAGGGGCTACGGTAAGACCCATCACCGTGAGCAGGATGTCCATGCGGCCCAGAATCTCGATTTTATCCGGACGAAGTCCCAATTCTTCCACAGTTTCCCGGATGGCCGTCTGGCAGGGATCGGAATCTTCGCTGTCCATCATGCCGCCGGGAAAACAGACTTCTCCAGCCTGGCGGATGCCATCTGCGCGTTGTTCAAAGAGCAGATGGATGCCGTCGTGTTTCTCGATCAGGGGAATGAGAACGGCGGTGTTTCTGTAACGCCTGGCATAATGAAATCCCGGTCTTTGGGGCAGGCCTGCCCTGAGGTGTTCAAAGGGAAAGGGTATCATGGGAGATCCTTATTTTTGTCAGGATATCAGATTGTAAGGCTTCTGGGTTAAAGACCGTTTCTGTGCGCCGGAGGGTAAAAAAGAAGATTTTTCAGGCGGATTTCAGGTCTTCAGGAAAAGAGCGCCAAGTACACCCTGCGGAGAAGCATATTGACATGACGGGATTTTTCAAGGGTATTATGTTTTTCTGAAAAAGAAAGCACTTCAAAGTCAAAGGTTTTTTCTGACCGCTATCAAGCAGGCACCTTACCGATGGGGATGACGCATGGAACATTTTTTTCAGAAAAGCAGGTTCTTTTTCTGTTGTTTTTTCCTACTGACAGGGCATGCCCTGGCCCAGACCGCCTATGTAACGGATGAGCTGCAGTTCATGGTGCGAACGGGAAAGGATACGACCCATAAAATTGTCGCCATCGCCCGTTCCGGCGACAAGGTGGAAGTGGTGGAAACCGACGGCGACTGGACCTATGTGAAGCATGACGGCAAGGAAGGCTGGATGCTGGGCCGTTTTCTCGTCCCTGATCCTCCGGGTAAGGTGCGCATGGTGGCCTTTGAAAGGGAGCATGAACGCCTGAAACAGCGTTTGGCCAGACTTGAGGAAGAAGCGGCACAGTTGCGGGAAGAAAACCGAAACCTGAGTAAGGCGCTGGAAGAAAAAAAGACGGGGCTTGAATTGGTGGCAACGGCCCATGAGAAACTGAAAGAAGAGGCGGCAGAATTTCTCTCCTTAAAGGAAGAAGCCGGGCGCATGCGGGAGATCCTTGAGGAACAGAGGGCCATGGTGCAGGATCTGGATGCCCAACTTCTGGAACGCAATATTAAAATGTTCGCTTTGGGCGCCGGGGTTCTTCTGGTGGGGATGATCCTTGGCATATCCATGCGTAAAAAACAAAAAAACACCTATTATTGATGCATGCGTGTCCAGGAAAAGGCAATCCTGGGCATGGGGGGGAAGGTAGGGAAAGATGCGGATCCACAGCGATTTTCTGGTGTTGGGGTCGGGGGTAGCCGGTCTCATGTTTGCCCTTAAGGTGGCGGACCATGGTCGGGTGGCTGTGGTGACCAAAGCGGAGATTGCCGAGAGTAACACGGCCCGGGCTCAAGGGGGGGTGGCTTCGGTGTTCGGAGATACGGACTCCTTTGAGCTGCACGTGAAAGACACCCTGGACTCCGGTGCCGGGCTCTGTGATCCGGAAGTGACGGACATGGTGGTTCGCAGCGGGCCTGACCGGATCCGGGAGCTGATGGATCTTGGGGTGAAGTTCAACCATATTGATCCCGACCATCTGGATCTCGGCAGAGAGGGCGGGCATTCGGAAAAGCGCATTGTCCACGCCCTTGACATGACAGGCTGGGAAATCGAGTCCGTTCTGGTGGAAAGGGTCAAATCCCACCCCAACATAGATGTGTACGAACACCACATCGCCATTGATCTTTTAACCCATGCCACCCGTATCCGGAGAGGGCTTGTGGTGACCAGCCATGAAGAGCTCTGCTGCGGGGCCTATGTTCTGGATATCGTTTCAGACCGGGTATGCACCTTCACGGCCCCCATCACCCTTCTGGCCACAGGAGGGGCCGGCAAGGTCTATCCCTACACCAGCAACCCCGACGTGGCCACAGGGGACGGCGTGGCCATGGCCTACAGAGCCGGAGCCTCTGTGGCCAATCTTGAGTTTGTGCAGTTCCATCCCACCTGCCTTTACCATCCGGATGCCAAGAATTTTCTCATTTCCGAAGCCGTGCGCGGGGAAGGCGGAATTCTGCGCAATGCGCGGGGCGAGGCCTTCATGGAGCGGTATTCTCCTCTGAAGGATCTGGCCTGCAGGGATGTGGTGGCAAGGGCCATTGATACGGAGCTCAAACGCACGGGGGATAATTCCGCATACCTGGATATTTCCCACAAGCCTTCGGATTTTGTCAGAAACCGATTTCCAAATCTTTATGCCAACTGTATGAAGTTCGGCATTGATATGACGACAGATCCCATTCCTGTGGTGCCTGCGGCCCATTACATGTGCGGCGGTATTGCCACGGATCTTTCCGGGAGAACGGATATTCTGAGTCTCTATGCCGTGGGCGAGACGGCCTGTACGGGGCTGCATGGTGCCAATCGCCTGGCCAGCAACTCCCTTCTGGAAGCCCTTGTGTATGCCCACAGGGCAGCAGAGGATGCCCTCTCAAGGATCAAAACCGTGAGCCTGCCCCAGGATCTGCCGGAGTGGGATGAAATGGGCACCACGGACAGCGACGAGGCGGTGATGGTGGCCCACAACTGGGATGAGATCCGTATGTTCATGTGGAATTACGTGGGCATTGTGCGTTCGGATAAGCGGCTTGCCAGGGCCAGGCGGCGCATTGATAACATCCAGCATGAGATACAGGAATACTACTGGAATTTCCGGGTAACCTCCGACCTCATTGAGCTGCGCAACATTGCCCTGGTGGCGGAGCTGATCATCCGCAGCGCCCAGCGCCGCAAGGAAAGTCGGGGGCTTCATTATTCCATTGATTATCCCATGCGGGATGATGTGAACTGGTTAAGGGACACCGTGCTTAAACGGGGAAGCAAAGAGGGATGAAAAAGGCGGCCTTTGGGCCGCCTCAGATTTTGGAGGGCTGAAGATCAGAGGGGTTTTTTCCCTGTGTAGAGGGTGGAAACCCCCAGGGTGAGGGCGGTGTGGGAAACCTCCTGAAAGCCGCAGTTTCTGATGATCTCAGAAAAAATTTCCGGCTGCGGAAAGGCCAGGACAGAGTCCGGCAGGTAGCGATAGGCGAAGTTGCTGGAAAAAAGTCCGCCGATGAAAGGGAGGAGGCTTTGAAAATATAAAAGGTAGAGTTTTCTGAGAAAACCTTCCGGCGGTGTGGCCAGTTCCAGGATGGCAAGACGACCGCCGGGTCTGAGGCAGCGGAAAAATTCCCCAAGGGCCCCTTCCCTGTCCTGGATATTGCGGATGCCGAATGCGATGGTAATGGCATCAAAACTTTCCGCATCAAAGGGAAGATGGAGGGCATTGGCCGCCTGGAGTTCTATGGAATCCGTCATGCCCGCAGCAGCCACTTTTTCCCGGCCGATTTCCAGCATGCCTTCGGAAAAATCCACCCCCACTACCCGGGCTTCAGGATGCAGGCGTATGACCTCCATGGCCACATCCGCCGTGCCGCAGGCCACATCCAGCACGCGGCCTTTTCTGGGAAGGGAGAGGGCGCGTACGGCCTTTCTTCTCCAGAGGGTATCCTGGCGGAGGCTTAAAAGACGGTTCAGGAAATCATAGCGCGGCGCGATGGCGTCGAACATGCTCTGGACAAAGGGAATTTCTTTCTTTTTCATTGACAAGACCGTCACAGGTATTAGTTTTGGCGTCGTTATCAAAAGGTTCCGGTAAAGATAAAGAGTCTCCTGAGAATATAATTCTCAGCCTATGTAAAACAGTCAAAGCATGAAAACCAGCCTTTTTTCCCTTCCCACATGAGGGATTGGCGTTTTGGAGGAAAGGGGAATCAGGGTTTTGTAAGACACCCCTTTCCAGACCGGTACAGAATGGATTTGAATATAAACAATATCCGGACCTTAGGGCTCCGGCCTGACAAGCGGGTAAAACAATGGCGGAAAAGCGAGATTATTACGAGGTTCTCGGGGTAAGCCGGGATGCGGCTGTGGACACCATAAAAAAAAGCTACCGCAAACTGGCGATGCAATACCATCCGGACAAAAATCCGGGAGACAAGGAAGCCGAGGATCGTTTCAAAGAGGCTTCGGAAGCCTATGCTGTGCTTTCCGATGCGGAAAAACGGAAAATTTATGACCAGTATGGTCATAAGGGACTTGAGAGCACAGGCTTTTCCGGAGCGGGTGGTTTTGAGGACATCTTTTCCAATTTCGGGGATATTTTTGAGGAATTTTTCGGATTTGGCGGTCGTCGTGGCGGTGGTCAGCGCAGCCGCCGGGGTTCTGATCTCCGTTATGATCTGGAAGTGGAGTTCAAGGAAGCGGCCTTTGGTTCGGAAAGAGAGCTTGAGTTTGAAAAACTTGAAAACTGCGTCACCTGCGGCGGGGATGGCTGTGAGCCTGGCTCAGGCCCTGAAGTCTGCCCCCACTGTCGGGGAACGGGCCAGTATGCCCAGACACAAGGGTTTTTTACGGTGCGCAGCACCTGTCCTTATTGTAAAGGCTCCGGAAAAATTATCCGCAATCCCTGTTCCAAATGCCATGGTCGGGGCCGGATGCCTGCAAAGAAAAAGGTTTCTGTCCGCATTCCTGCGGGGGTGGACAATGGTTCCCGCCTTCGTCTGACCGGGGAGGGAGAACCCGGACCCAATGGGGGGCCTAAGGGCGATCTTTATGTTTTCATCCACGTCAAGCCCCACAAGCTATTCCAGAGAGACGGAATGGATGTCATCTGTTTTGTGGATGTCTCCATGGTGCAGGCGGCCCTTGGGGATACCATCACTGTTGAAACCCTGGAAGGCGAGAAAGAGCTGGAAATTCCCAAAGGGACTCAGTATGGGGATACCATACGCCTCAGGGGTGAGGGCATTCCCTCCCTGCGTACGGGGCAGAGGGGGGACCAGATCATCCAGGTGCATGTGAAAACGCCCACCCATGTGAACAAAAAGCAGGAAAAGCTTTTGCGGGAGTTTGCCAAGCTGGATGAGGAGAAGTTCACCAACAAGCTGAAAAATCTTTTTAAGGGCATATGACATGTATGAACTGCGGGTGACGGGGGATTTTGCAGCGGCGCACCAATTGAAGAATGTGACGGAAAAATGTGAGAATCTCCATGGTCATAATTTTCAGGTGGAGGCGGCTGTGGAAGGAGATCGGCTGAACGAGGCCTATGTACTTATGGATTTTGGCCTTTTAAAACGTCATCTCCGGGAAATTCTGGGTTCTCTGGATCACTGTTTCCTCAATGATCATCCCGCCTTTGCCGGAAAAAATGCTTCTTCGGAGAATCTGGCCCGGTTTATTGCGGAAAATCTTCAGCAGCGGCTTGCGCCTCTGGACCAGGGAGTGCGGGTCCGCCGGGTGCGGGTCTGGGAATCCGCCACCGCCAGTGCGGCCTATTATCCTTAAAAAAAGTTTTCAGCTCCCTTCAGAATTCAAGAACAAAAAGAAAAAAGGTGCTGGGCCATGACCATGGTCGAGCGCCTTTTTCATTTTTATGGCCTCAGCGAGTACGCGGTTTTTTACAAGAAAAGAGATCTCGACTGACGGGGTGCAGACTTCCCTCCCTTGGGAAAGCGCTTTGTACGGGCTTGTGCATGCCTGAAATTTCAGAGACTACAGAAATTTACCCAAGTTTACTTTTCAGGCGGAATATTTTTTCGTTATGAATGGAAAAAGGATTGGCGGAGAAGGAGCAACCGTCGGAAGCTTAGGTTTTGAAGGCTTTGTTGACCGTTTTTTCAAAGTGTCTGCGGGTTCCGGAAAACCTTGGAACAAAGGCTGACGCAGGGTATGGAGGATTCCGTGAAGCAGGTTGCAGGAAAAAAGAAAGGACGGCGGTGGGCGTTGTCTGTTTTATGGATCCTTTGTGTTCTTGGCGTCGGAAGTCTGGCCTTCTGGTACGGTTTTGTCAGAAGCAGCAAGGAAACCGCGCAATGGACCACGGCTTATGTCCAACGGGGGACCATTGAAGATCTGGTGGCTGCAACGGGAATGCTTCAGCCCAGAAGTTATGTGGATGTGGGGGCTCAGGTTTCAGGCCAGTTGCAGCGTATTGTGGTTGAAGTGGGGGATTTTGTGAAGGAAGGAGATCTTCTGGCGGAGATTGATCCCACCCTGTTTGTGGCCAAGGTGGATGCCAGCCGGGCTCAGCTTAAGTATCAGAAGGCCCAGCTTCAGGATCGCAGGGCCCAGCTCCAGCAGGCCATAAATCATCACGAACGTCAGAAAAAGCTTCTGGCCGAAGGGGCGACCACCATGGAAACCGCGCAGAATGCAGAAACCGCCCTGCTTTCTGCGGAAGCTCAGGTGGCCATGCTCCTTGCCCAGATTGAACAGACCGAATCCAGCCTGCGGGCGGATGAGGCCAGCCTTGGTTATGCGCGTATCTATGCGCCCATGGATGGCACCGTGGTCTCCATTTCCGCCCGCCAGGGCCAGACCCTCAACGCCACCCAGCAGGCCCCCACCCTTCTGCGCATCGCAGATCTTTCCACCATGACCGTGGAAACGCGGGTGTCTGAGGCGGATATCGGCAGGCTTTTTGTGGGAATGGATGCCTATTTCACCACCCTGGGCAGTCAGAACCGCAGATGGCGGGGAAAGTTGCAGCGCATTGAGCCCACGCCTGTGGTGGAAAACAATGTGGTACTCTACAACGCGCTTTTTGATGTGGATAACAGCGGGGGTGAGCTTTTTACCCAGATGACGGCCCAGGTTTTCTTTGTGGTGGCTTCGGCAAGAAACGCTCTTCTTGTGCCTGCATCGGCCCTCAGGGCCGGGGACGGCAGGCAGAAGATGCCATCCCCACCCCCCAGAGAAAGGGAGAGGATGTCCAAAACAGGGGGTGAAAGGCCTGAAAGGAACGGAAAATCTCAAGGGAGGGGTGCAGCAGATCTTCGGATTCTGGATGGGCAGGGACAGGTGCAAATCCGGGAGGTGCAGACCGGGGTGAGCAACCGCGTGCAGGTGCAGATTCTTTCCGGAGTGGAGGAAGGAGAACGGGTGATTACGGGGCAGAGTGCTTCGGAACGTAAAGAAACAACGCGTACGGGGAGTGGGCCCATGCCCGGAATGCCGAGGATGTGATGAAAAGCGAAAAAGAACCGCTCCTGAAGCTTTGCGGGGTTACCAAGACCTTTTGCAGCGGAGACATGGATGTGGAAGTGCTCCACGGCATTGATCTTTGCATTTATCCCGGAGAGTTTGTGGCCATCATGGGCAGCTCCGGGTCCGGAAAATCCACCCTGATGAACATCCTGGGGTGTCTGGATCGTCCGACCCGGGGTCGGTATCTCTTCATGGGGCAGGATGTGTCTTGCCTGGACAAGGGCGAGCTGGCCCGGATGCGGCGGGAGGAATTCGGTTTTGTTTTCCAGAGTTACAACCTCATTGCCACGGCCAGCGCCCGGGACAATGTGGCTGTTCCTGCGGTGTATGCGGGGATGAAATCAAAGGAAAGAAAGGAGAGGGCCACCCGCCTTCTTGAGGATCTGGGCCTTGGGGATCGGGTTTTTCACAGGCCTTCCCAGCTTTCCGGCGGCCAGCAGCAGCGGGTGTCCATTGCCCGTGCCCTGATGAATGGCGGCCGGATTCTTCTGGCGGATGAACCTACGGGTGCTTTGGACAGCCGGAACGGGGCTGAGGTGATGCGGCTTCTGAAATCCCTTTCGGAGCAGGGGCATACCCTCATTCTCATTACCCATGAACATGAGATCGCGGCCCATGCGGATCGCATCATTGAGATCCGGGATGGGCGGATTCTTTCGGATCCCGGACCCCAGAGGGAGGGAAAGGATCTGCCGGAGCGGGTGGTGCAGGGTGAAGAAGGTTCCGTTTTCGGAGAGCTTGGGGAAGCCGGTCTTACGGCGGTGCGTTCCCTGAGAAGCAATATTTTCCGAACCATTCTCACCCTTCTTGGCATTGTCATTGGCGTGGCCTCGGTGATTGTCATGATGGGAATCGGAGACGGGGCCCGGCAGACCGTGGTGGAAAGGATCAGCGCCATGGGAAGCAATCTTCTCACCGTGAGGCCCGGAGCCCCCAACATGCGAGGCAGGGGGGAGGTTGCTACCCTTGTGGCTGAGGATGTACTCGCCATCGGAGACGTGCCCAATGTGCTGGCTGCGGTTCCGGAACAGTCCGGATCTGTTACGGTGCGCCATGGAGGCATGGATCACAGGACGGAAATCAACGGTACCTCATGGAATTATGGCGTGGCAAGAACCTGGGAGCCTTCCCAGGGAACCTTTTTCACGGCAGAGGACGAGGCCGCCTATGCCACTGTGGCTGTTTTAGGAGAGACCGTTGCAAAGGCCCTTTTCCCGGACTCCGATCCCCTGGGAGCCTATATTCTCATCAACCGCATTCCCTTTCAGGTGATCGGGGTGATGGCCACCATGGGCGCAGGTTTCGGCGGCAGGGATCAGGACGATGTGGTGTTGGTGCCTTACACCACGGGCAGTCTGCGCCTCACGGGGCAAAGGCATCTGAGAAATATCACCGTGGCCGTGGAGGATGTTCGCCGGATGGATGAAACCCAGGCAGAGGTGCATGCTCTGCTTCTGGCCCGTCATGGGGTGGAGGATTTTCAGATCCGCAACATGGCTTCTCTCATTGATTCCGTATCCGAAACCCACAATACCCTCACCATTCTTCTTGGCTCCATCGCCGCCATCTCCCTTCTGGTGGGCGGCATCGGGGTCATGAACATCATGCTGGTGAGTGTGACGGAGCGTACCCGGGAGATCGGAATCCGCATGGCCACGGGGGCCAGGATGCGCAACATTCTTCAGCAGTTTCTCATAGAGGCCCTGGTGGTTTCCACTCTGGGTGGGGTCATCGGCGTGGCTGCGGGTCTTGGGGTGGCTGCGACCATTGCCGCCCTGGGTACGCCTGTGCAGTACACATCGGCTCCGGTGCTGCTGGCCTTTGGTTGCGCCTTTGCCACGGGTCTTGTGTTCGGCTACCTGCCAGCGCGGAAAGCCGCACAGCTGGATCCTGTGGTGGCCCTGGCCTCAGAATGATTACGGGGAAAATCCGCATGAAAACGATGCTTTGCCGGACATGGAAAATATTCTTTCCAGGCTTGTCCTTTCTTCTTTTTCTTGCCTGCGCAGGATTTCTTGCGGGGTGCGCTCTGAAGGATCCCAAGGCTCTGGCCTCACCCCCTGCAATGCCCTCTTCCTGGTCTGCGGAGATCCATGCACAAGGGATGGTTCCTGACGAAAACTGGTGGCGGACCTTTGATTCCTCCGGTCTGGAGGATCTTCTCAAGGAGGCCCTTGCCGCATCACCGGACATGGCCATGGCCGTGGAACGGGTGGTTCAGGCGGAAACCCAGCTGCGCATCGCAGGAGCCTCCCTCTTTCCTTCCCTGAATATCAACGGCGGAAGCTCCTGGCGCAGAAACTGGGCTTCCGGAGGTAAGACCGGCTCCACGGAATCCTCCACCCTTTCCCTGGGGGCCAGTTATGAGGTGGATGTCTGGGGAAAGGTGGCTGCGGATGTGCGGGCTGCGGATGCCCTTTTCAGCGCTGCGGCCTATGATGAGGAGGCTGTGCGACTCAGTCTGATGGCAGGTGTGGCTACCGGATACTTTCAGGTTCTTGCCCTTGAAAAGCGCCTGGACATTGCCCGGGATAACCTTGCCATCGCCAACCGGGTTCTCGATTTTGTGAATTCCCGATATCGGCACGGCAGTGCCACGGAGCTGGACGTGAAGCGTCAACAGTCGGCTGTGCTGAGCCAGGAAGCCACCTGTCTTTCCCTGGAAGAGCAGTACGCTCAGCAGCTTTCCGCTCTGGCCATTCTGGTGGGCCGTGCACCCCAGGATTTTCAGGTCAGGACCGAAGCTTTCCAGGATCTGAGAATTCCCGAAGTGGGGGCTTATCTGCCCTCGGACCTTCTTCTGCGCAGACCGGATATTGCCAGGGCAGAGGCCCAGATCACCGCATCCGAGGCCAATGTCACTGTGGCCAGGGCCGCATTTTTTCCATCCATCCAGCTTTCCGGTTCCGGAGGACTGTCCAGCACTGCCCTTCTCTCCCTTTCCGGACCCCAGAGCAGTCTGGGGCTTTCCGCAGCCATCGCCCAGACCCTTTTGGATGGGGGAAGGCGTAGAAATCAGGTTGAGGCTGCAGAATCCAGGCTCAGGGAGCAGGTGGAAACCTACCGGAAAGTCATCCTCACGGCCTTGAAAGAGGTGGAAGATGGCCTGAGTCGGGCGGGGTTTTCCGCCCGTCAGATGGCATTGCAGGAGGATGTGGTGGAAAAGGCTTCCCGCAGCCTTTTTCTTGCGGAGTTGCGCTACAGGGAAGGAGCCGATGATCTCCTGACCCTTCTGGAAGCCCAGCGCAGCCTGTTCCAGGCCGAAGATCAGGCGGTGCAGCTGAGACTTGGCCGTCTGAATGCGGCCCTGGACCTGTACAAGGTGCTGGGAGGTGGGTGGCAAAAGGAGGCTGAGGGGGGGTGATGGGGGTCGGGGAAATCCGCTGGGGCGCAGACAGTCCTTGAAATGTTTGCGACAATCCTTCAAAAAGATCCGAAAAAGATATTCCGGAACCGGCGGGCCCGGGCCCTCAGAGCCGTTTTGGACGGGATATCCGGGAAGCTCTTTTTTTTGAAAAATAGAGTAGAAGCTCCGTCGCGATGGCATCACACATATCCTGAAGGATCAGACCCATGGCACTCTCCGCACAGTGGGAAACGAACGAAAAATCTGAAAAATTCAACCTTTATAATCTGACGGATCTTTCGGACCTGAAAAAAGAAATGGTATTGCTGGACAGCCTTACCCCCCTTGAAAGGCGGGTGGCGGAAATCCATGCCATTGATTGCAGGCTTCTGAACCGAAGCGTCATCCTGGCAGCCCTTGCCGCACTGGAGTCCCCCGAGGAAAAAAAACATTCCCAGCTGCGGATTCAGGGAAAACCCAAAGAGAAGTTTGGAATTCTGGAGAAAATTCTTAAAGGGCTTCAGAACAAAAATATTCTTGAAATGCCTGGAAAGGGTCTCTCCTGCCTGACCAAACCCTGGCTGCGCGCCCTTGCCAGAATCCTTCTTGCGGAAAAGAGGTTTTCTTCCATGGTGAACACCCTCAGGCCCTGCCTGAACATGGAGAATACGGATTATCACAATACGGATAAAGCAAGGCTCACAGCAGAAACCCGGATTGTTCTCTATGAAAAGGGAGGGGATGCGGCCCTCGATTTTCTGACCCAAAAGAAAAAAGAATCCTTCATTTACGGTTTTTCCCTGCAGGACATTATGGAAGATCTCTGTTTTTCTCCCTTTGATCTCCAGCTTTTTTCCATGCTTCCTGCAAACTGGCATACGGAATACCTGGCCCCTCTCTATACCCATGCCCTTTTCTCTCTGGAAAGCGGTGTCAACCGACAGCCCTATGTGGAAAACCTTGCACTGGCAGGCTCAGACCGCTGTGACATGGATCTTGAGGCTCTGGTGCTCAGTTTCTGGCTGCTGCGGGATGAGAAAGAAAAGCTGGATCTCTGGGAAAAAAACCATCGGCCGGAACACAGGGAAAACCAGCTCTGCCTCCAGGGATGGCGGGCCTTTTGCGAAGGGAGAAACAAGGAGGCCATCCAGCTCTACGAAGAAGCCCTCCTTCTTCTCAAAAAAAGAAAAGGCAAGCGAAAGACCATTTTCTTCACCCATCCCATGGGGATCCCCTGCCTTCTGGCCCTGATCCGGGAAAAAAGCGGAGATTCTTTGGAAAAGGCCCGAACCCTCACCGAGGCCATCCTTTCTGCTGGTGCTTCAGGTGCCTTTCTCTATCATGAAATTCTTCATTTTATTCTTTTTCTGGAGGGAAAGGCCCTGGCTCAGGCTCAGGAAAAGATTTTCAGTTTATCCCTGAAACAGATGGGTGCGAACAGGCTGACCGCTTTTTTTTATGCCTTCATCCAGTCCTGGACAGATCCGGAAAGGGCGGCCAAAGAGCTCAAGGAAATCCTTCTGCTGAAGAAACATACCGAACAGGAAGGCTTTGGCTGGTGCGAAAGGGAACTGGATGCCCTGATCCTCATGCTGAAAGGCGGGGAAGAAAGGGAGGGGGCCTCTCTCCTCACCCTCACCCAGAAAGACAGCGCCTGGGAAAACGCCCTCAATGCCCTTTTGCGGATTCACAGGAAAAAGGGGGCTTCGGACGGAGAGGAAAAAGAAGAAGCCGACCCGGAATTCCGCATGGCCTGGTTTGTCAGCATCAGTGCTGCGGGAACCTGTGAGATTGCGCCCAAAGAGCAGAAAAGAACAGGAAAGGGCTGGACTGCGGGAAGGGCTGTGGCGTTAAAACGCCTTGCGGAAGAACCCGAAACCTTTTCCTACCTCACCTTGCAGGACAGGCGCATCTGCCAACACATTGAAAGCGATTATGTCCGTTCCAGCTGGTACGGCACCACCAAGACAAGCTATCATTTTAATGTCAGGGTGCTGCCCGAACTTACGGATCATCCCCATCTCTTCAAAGCAGAGGACGGCACGCCCATTGAACTGGTGGCGGGAAAGCCTGAGCTCATTGTTTCCAAGATAAAAGGTGGAAAAAACAAAGGGAGCCTCTCCCTTTCCCTTTCGCCCCCTCCCCATCCCCTTCACGATGCCTTCTCCTATGTTCTGGTTTCTGAAACGCCTGCCCGCTTCAGGGTGGTGCATCTGGATGCGGAGTATCGGGAAATGGCCGCCATTCTCGGAAAAGAAATGAATCTGCCCCAGAGTGCGGAAACCAGGGTACAGAAGGTGATGGAGACCCTTGCCGGTCATATTCCCATCAAGTCCGACCTTGATTTCGGAGGAGAGGCTGCGGGCTTCACCGAGGTTCCGGCGGAAACCCGTCTCCATGCCCTGCTTTCTCCCCTGGGGGACGGCCTGAAACTTGGGCTTGCGTCCCAGCCCTTTGGGGAGAATGGCCCGGTCTATCCGCCGGGAGAAGGGGGAAGGAATGTGGTGGCTTCCGTAAAGGGAGCCCAGCTCAAGACCACACGGGATCTGGCTGAGGAAAAAATGCGCAGGCAGACCCTCATTCTCGCCTGCCCCAGCCTTCAGACCGAAGAAAGCCATCCTTCGGAATGGATTTTTCCGGATACGGAAAGTGCATTGGAGCTTCTTTTGGAGCTGGAGGCCCAGAAAGAGGAAATCCGCATCGCCTGGCCCGAAGGCCAGAAGTTCCGCATGGCGGGAACCCTTTCCCCTTTACAGTTCAAGGCTGGCATCCGCCAGAAGGAAGACTGGTTTGCCATCAGTGGTTCTGCCCTTGTGGATGAAACCCTCACCCTCACTCTCCTGGATCTCCTGGACAGCAAAAAACGGGTGGGCCGTTTCATCGCCCTGGAAAACGGGGCCTTTGTGGCCCTGACCCGGGAATTTGAGAAAAGACTCCGTCAGATGGAGCGCTACACCACGAAAAAGGGCAAGGCCACGGGCTTTCACCCCATGGCGGCCCTGGCGCTGGAAGGGGTTTTCGAGGATCTGGGCCAGCTTACAACGGACAAAGCCTGGGAAGAGCATGTGGCCCGCATCCGGAAGGTCAGCGACACAGCACCGGAGCTGCCCTCCACCCTGGGGGCGGAGCTGAGGGACTACCAGAAAGAGGGCTTTAACTGGATGGTGCGCCTCTCCGAATGGGGGGTGGGAGCCTGTCTTGCCGATGACATGGGCCTTGGGAAAACCCTTCAGGCCCTGGCCATCCTCCTCCGTTACGCTGCCAAAGGGCCTTCCCTTGTCATTGCCCCCACATCGGTATGTGGCAACTGGATGACGGAGGCAAGGCGCTTTGCGCCCACCCTCAGCTTCCGGACCATGACGGCGGATACGGGAAAACAAGAGCTGGAAGCCCTTGGCCCCTTTGATGTGCTCGTGTGCAGCTATGGCCGGATGCAGCAGGCGAAAAGTGCGGAAATGCTGGCAGGTCTTTCCTGGCAGGTGGCCATTCTCGATGAGGCCCAGGCCATCAAGAACATGGACACCCAGCGATCCAGAGCCGCCATGAAGCTTCAGGCCGCCTTCAGGCTCATCCTCACGGGAACACCCATTGAAAATCACTTAGGAGAGCTGTGGAATCTTTTCCAGTTCATCGTTCCGGGGCTTCTCGGTTCCCTCGAAAACTTTAACCGGCGCTTTGCCCTTCCCATTGAAAAGTATCAGGATGCCCAGGCAAAAAAAGATCTCAAACGGCTCGTCCAGCCCTTCATCCTCCGCCGTACCAAGGCCCAGGTGCTGGAGGAACTTCCCCCACGGACAGAAGTGCAGCTTGAGATTGATTTCAGCCCCGAGGAAATGGCCTTTTACGAAGCCCTGAGGCGGCAGGCCCTGGAGCGCATTGCAGAGGATACGGGAAGCGGGCCCGGTCAGAAGCACCTCAAAATTCTTGCGGAAATCACAAGACTCCGTCAGGCCTGCTGTCACAGCTCCCTTGTGAACCCGGATATCATTCTTCCCAGCAGCAAGCTTGCCGCCTTTTCGGAAATTCTTGATGATCTTCTGGAAAACCGGCACAAGGCCCTGGTCTTCAGCCAGTTTCTCGGCCACCTGGCCTTGGTGCGGGAGCATCTGGAAAAAAAGGGTGTCCGCTATCAGTATCTCGACGGTGCCACCCCTGGAGATCAGCGTCAGGAATCCATTGCCGCCTTTCAGGCCGGAGAGGGAGATGTGTTTCTCATCAGCCTCAAGGCCGGGGGCGTGGGCCTGAACCTGACGGCAGCGGACTATGTGATTCATATGGATCCCTGGTGGAACCCGGCTGTGGAGAATCAGGCCTCAGACCGGGCCCACCGCATCGGTCAGGAGAGGCCTGTGACCATCTACCGGCTTGTCACCCGGAATACGGTGGAGGAAAAAATTGTGAAAATGCACGCCCACAAACGGGATCTGGCGGACAGCCTCCTTCAGGGCGCGGACGCAAGCGCCAAACTTTCTGCGGAAGTGCTGCTGGGGCTGATCCGGGGAGAAGACGGGGGGGCTGAGCGGCGATAAACGATGATGGATCACCGGGTGCCGTTTTCAAAGATACAAGGAAGGCCATGATCCATCATCATATGAGCGAGTAACTGAGCATCTCTTTTGTGTGGAAACAACACAAGGCATCTGAGCCCATCAGGGGGCAGATGCCTTGTGCTGTTTATGGGATGGAAAGGTATTTTTTTTCAGCCTTCCTGGCTGGTTGCATGTTTTCTCCGCTGGTTGCGGATATTCCGTTTCATTTCCGGCTCCGTCATATTGCCCCAGGGAATAAAGGTGAAAACGCCACTGGTTTCAAAGGCCTCTGATGGAGGATTCTGGGGCAGAGTCTGGAAAATATAACGCCTCAGGGCCGTGCGGCGCTGCTGCTCCACCTCCCCAGCGGGGGCTGCGGATGAACAATAGGAATCCGCTGTGGAAGCAATGTCCTTTCTCAGGCTGACCGTAATCCCCTGCAGGGTGGATTTGCGATAAAACTGGAGTACATAGTTTTCCATGCCGCTGTCCAGACCCGCAGGCGGCCAGGTGCGGTTGGCGGGGTTACCTCCCTTGAGGATGAAATCCAGGGTATCCAGAGGACCGCCACCGATACGGCTCATGACCACGAGATCGTCCAGATCCGGTGTATCTTCCCCAAAAAGGGTGTCAATGCCGTAGCGGATGGCAATGAAGCTCAAAACGGTACCTGGGCAGGTTTTTTTATAAAAATCGAGTACATCGGTGAGGTGGATGATGCGGATCTCCCCATTCTGCATGGCGGTGAGGGGCGGAAGGTTTTTAAGGCTTTCCGGATATTGCCGTACTTCCTCCGCAAGGAGGGGGGGGGCCGAGCAGAGGCAGAGCAGGGCAATGGTGAGAAGGGTTTTGCGTAAACGGATGGATGTCATGGCGTGTTTCCTTTTTTGGGTTTTCGTCACGAATGGATTCAATGAAGTCCTGAGCCGGAGACTTTCCGGATATTTCTGCTCTCTGGTTGTCAATCCTGGGGAAGGAAAAGGCAGAAGATCCGTTCAATGCGAACACCTCTTCTGGCTGGTCCTTGGTTCTTCATTTTTTATTCTCCAAACATAGTTTTTTAGGTCTATTTTGAAAAATTTAATTTTACATATTATTGAATCCTTCCGAAATCAAGTTTAAAAAAGATATTTTTTAGCTGTGACGTAGTTGTTGTTGACACTAAAAAAATTCCGGATTATCACTCTCCGAATAATGAGCCATATCCTGAAACAGCGTCGGCATTCCGGAATACCTGGATTCCTGCTTTTTTTTCAGGATCTTTGCAAATGTAACTAAAGGAGAGGGGAAAATGGGCCGAAGCTCTTTCAAATCCGGAATGTTATGTGTTCTTTTTTTCTTGGCCGCAGGTGGACTTCAGGCCAGGGAGGCAGGGGATACGGAACTGGGTCAGGTGGTGGTCAGTGCCAGCCGTACGGAGCAGCGCCTTTCGGATACGCCCCGGCCCACCTATGTGATCACCGCAGAGGAGATTGCCGCGCGTCAGCCCCAGAATATTCAGGTGCTTTTAAGGGAAGTTCCCGGTTTGCAGGTGGTGGAGCGAACAGGCTCCTGGGGTGGAGGCGGCAGTGTGCGGCTCATGGGGCTGGATGCCCATCATACCCTGGTGCTGGTGGATGGACAGCGATTCATCGGTGGCAATGACGTGGTGGACATTGCCAGCATTCCCGTGGAAGCCATAGAGCGCATCGAGGTTGTAAAGGGGCCGGGTTCCGCCCTTTACGGCAGTGATGCCCTGGGCGGTGTGGTGCAGATTTTCACAAAAAGGGCAAAGGAGGGCACAGCCCTTCGCGCGGGGGTGGCCGCAGGCAGCAGCAACCGTTTCCGGGGACATGTTGGTGCGGATTACGGAACAGAAAACTCCGGTATCCGCATGGACTATACCCACCGCAAGGATGACGGCATCACCCAGCCCAAGGATGAGAGTCGCTGGGAGGCCTTTTCCGCAACCCTTCACCACAAGCCTTCCGATACCCTTCAGCTCAGTCTGACGCCCCTTTTTACCCGTCAGGTCTCGACGGATGATTCGCAGAAAAAAAGTGGGCAGACCGTCATTCAGGAAAGAATTCAGGAGCGAAGCGCCATCAACGCCAGGGCGGATTTCAGCCCCAGCCCTTTAACACGGATGCATACCCGGGCCAGCTACATCGCCCACGACCACCGCAGGGAAGACGGCTCCCTGGAACAGCTGGCCCAGTCCATGGAATTTGAGGCCGGGGTATCGGGGATGTTCAGCCTGCATACCCTGAGTGCGGGCTATGCCTATCTGGGGGAAAAGGTGGAAGACAAGGCCACCCATATCCCCGTAAAAGACAGAACGCACAGCATTCCCGGTGATTCTGCGGATCAGCAAACGCACAGTCTGTACCTTCAGGATGAAATGGATTTTGGCCGCACCCTCCTTACCCTCGGGGGCCGGGTCAGCCATCATGAGGACTGGGATACGGAATTCAATCCCCAGGCAGGCCTTGTGTTTCGGGCAAAAGACACCCTGCATCTGCGGGCATCCGTGGGAACGGCCTTTGCCGCACCCTCCCTTCAGAAAAGATATGCGGAAATGCCCCGGAACAAGCGTCAGTTTATTGTGCAGCCCAATGCGGATTTAAAGCCGGAAAAGTCCCTCTCCTGGCAGGCGGGGCTGGACTGGGAAGCCACCTCCAGCCTTCTGTTCCGGGCCTCCTTTTTCCGCAACGAGATTGAGGATCTCATTGTAACGGTTCCTGTGGATTACACGCAGAATCCAAAGCTTGAGACCTACGCCAATATCGGTGAAGCCCTCACCCAGGGCGTGGAGTGGAGCCTCTCCTGGCGGGCTTTTCAGGGATTCAGGGCCACCTTGAGCCACAGCTACACCGAAACCGAAGACAAAAGCACGGGAAAACGGCTTCTTGAAAGGCCGGAGCACCGGGCGGGCCTGGATCTCGACTATCACCTTTCCCGTCCGGATCTGCGTTTTCGCCTTACGGGTTCCTGGATCGGAGAGCGGGACATGATGGACGGTAACAAGCGAAAAACCCTTTCCGACTATGGCACCCTGGATCTTGCCGTAACCTGGCAGGCCAGCCCGCAGATGGAGGTTTTTACCCGTATTGAAAATCTTACCGATGAAAAGGCCAAAGAGGATGAATGGCGGCTTGACGGTGTGGCCTGGATGGCGGGGATGAAGTTTACGTTCTGAAAACAGATTCCATCCACAGGCCCTGGCAGAAGATAAAAAAACAACACACCAGGAAAGAACCTGAAGGCTGGTCTGAACACGAGACTTCAGGTTCTTTCACGTACTGTTTTCTTTCCGGAGAGATCCATGACGCATTTCAGTTTTAAAAAATGGACCAGCCTGACCCTCTTTTTCGCCTTCATCACCGCCAGCATCAGCGGGATTGTGCTTTGTATCATGCCACCGGGCAGAATCGCCTACTGGCTGAACTGGAAATTCATGGGGCTGACCAAAGAGGGATGGGAAACCCTCTATCTCCCCTTCGCCATCCTCATTCTGGTTCTGGGAACCCTGCACCTTCTTGCTTACAACTGGAAGCTTTTTGTCTCCTACTTCAAAGGAAGGGCAGACCGAAAACCCTCCATGGAGTTTTTTGCGGCCCTGCTTTTTTTTGCCCTCATTTTTGTTTCCGCCATTACCGACCTGCCTCCGGCCTCCTGGCTGATGGCAGGTATGCATTCGACCAAGGAATCCTGGGTTTCCGAAGAAACCAGACCCCCCTTTCCCATGGCGGAAATCCTCAGCATCCGGGACATCAGTCAGCGGACGGGAGTTCCCCTGGACAGGGCCATGCAGAAAATTCGTGCAAAGGGTCTTGAGGTGAAAAAACCGGAGCAGTCCATCGCCTTCATTGCAAGGGATAACCGGGTCAGCGCCAGGGAAATTTATCTCCTGATAACGGATGGAGAGCCTTAGGCGAAGAGGTTTTTTTGAAAAATTCTTACGGACATGCGGATCTTATGGAAAGGAAAAAAAGCGTTGAAAACCTTCAGTATCAAAAAATGGACAAGTCTTTGTCTCTGCTTCACCTTCATCCTTGCCACCTTCAGCGGCATCATCCTCGCCATCATGCCCCACGGACGCCAGATCCACTGGACCGGCTGGCAGCTCATGGGCGTGGAAAGGGAGGCCTGGCAGGCCATGCATGTGGCCTTTTCCCTTCTGATCCTCCTTGCCGGGGTTCTGCATCTTGTGGCCTACAACTGGAAGCTTTTTGTCTCCTATTTCAAAAAAAGGGACAAGATGGAGGGCGACTCCGGAAAGGGGCTTTCCAGGGAATTTTACGGAGCCCTTGTACTGACACTCTTTTTCTTATTCTCGTCTCTGAGCCATACTCCGCCCGTATCCTGGCTCATGAATGGGGTGGAGCAGGTCAAGGATGCCTGGATTACGGAGGACAGACTGCCTCCCTTTCCCAGGGCGGACAGCGCAAGCTTAAAGGAAATCTGCCAGAGGGAGGGAATTCCCCTGGAAACGGCTCTCGAGAGAATAAGGGAGAGAGGGCTTTCCCTGCGTAAACCGGACCAGACCCTGGCTGCCATCGCCAGGGCCAATGGTCTCAGTCCAAGGGATGTCTATCTTGTGGTGAAGGGAGAGTGAGGTCTGGGCCGGAAATCATCGGCCAGATTCAGGCAAAAGTCTTTTTCTTCATGCCGGGAGTTTCCGTATCCATTCCTGATTCATACCCGTAAAGCCCCTGCATCCCTTTCATGGTGCAGGGGTTTTGGCGTATCTGATTGCCACTCTGCCTCAGCCATGACGAGTAACCTTTGTGACATATTCAGCCGATTTACAAAAAATCAATCTTTCAGGGATCAAGGCGTTAAACGGCTTTGAGAAGTACTTTTTCACGAAGAATCCGTATCAGAAAAACAAGGCGCATGAATCTTTTTCAGGGTTTCATACGCCTTGTCCTTTTCCTGGGGTGTCGGCCGGTCAGCTTTCCTCATCTGCCGCATAGCGCTGCGGATGACCAATAAGTCGGCTGTGGAATCCATGCCCTTTCTCAGGCTGACCTGCAATCCATGCAGATCAGAATTTTGCGGATACGCTGGCAAAAATGTTCCGGCCCTTGCCGACACGGGAGGTGGTTTCCACATCCCGTGCATTGATATAGGCCTGATCAAAGGCATTGTTCACGCCCACAAGGACTTCAAGATCCCTTGCAAAGAGATTCAGGGATTGAATTTCAGGTGTCCAGGCGGCAAGGAAATTGGCCTGGGTGTAGCTGTCTCTCGCGTACCAGTAGGTCTGGCCCCCGCTCACAAGGGTTTCCGGATTCTGATCCGGCTTGAGCCAGTGGGTGACGGTGGTGCTGACTTTCAGACTGTCCAGAGGGCGGACATAGGCGCTGAGGGTGGCTTTGTCCGCAAAGGCCTGGGGGGTTTTTTTGCCCGTGGCATCATCGGTCAGATTCACGTGGGAAAAGCCTGAGCTTATGCCCGCCCGGAAAGCCTCATAGGCCACGGAAATCTCATACCCGTCACGGGAAACCTTATCAACGTTCTCATAGGTGGCATAGACGGCCTTCGGATTCATGGGATGATCCGGGTTCGGCCTGTCATTGTCCGGGGTCAGCTTGATCATGTCCTCAATTTTTCCATCAAAGAACATGACCTTGACGCGAATCCTGTCGTTTTCCGTGAAGGTGTCTTTGCGGGTATAGGAAAAACCGCCCTCAAACTCCTTGGCGACTTCCGGTTTCAGGTTCGGGTTGGGCAGATACCAGTAGTGGCGGTTGAGGGGGCCTTCCGAGGAGGTTTCGTGGGGTGTGGGGGCGCGGAAGGATTCGGAGTAGTTTCCAAGAAGGTTGAAGCCTTCAAAGATGCGGGCGCTGAACCCTATCCTTGGCGAAAAGTGATCCCCGGAATAACTGCCGCTCTTTCCCGTCACTTCACGGTCAAAGCTGTCGAAACGGCCGCTGGCCTGAAGGATGAGGATTTCATCCAAAAAGGCGGATTCCAGGTGGGCGAAGTATCCCGTGTCCTTGTAGGTGTTGGGCATGGAGCCAAAATCCGTTTTTTTCTCGTTAAGAACGTAGATGGCGTCTTCTTCCCGGTTTTCATGGTCGATGCCAAAGAGAAGACGGTTCTGCGCGCCAAGGCCGGAAAACCGCATCTGATTGCGAAGCCGGATTCCCCAGCATTCGTCCTTGTTTTCATAATCGAGCTTGTTTCTTACGGATTTGGCATCGGTATAGTCATAGCCGCGGTCGTAGCTGGAATCGGCCCGGTACACCGTTGCATTGAGGTGAATCCAGGGGGAGTCTTCGGGGTGATAGGTGTAGTTTGCAACCATATCCCGCTGTTCCAGGGTACCGATGACAGGTCCGGTCGTGGTGTTGTATGCGGAATGGTAGAGGCTCTGCCAGGTGACTTCGGAATCCTGAGAGAAATCATAGTAGGAGAGGCTCAGGCGGGAGGCGTCGGTGAAATTGTAGGCGCCCTTGATGAAGAGCACCCGGAGATCTTCCTTGTCATCCACGCGGTCGGAATAGGTATCGTTTCCGGCATCATATTTTTTGGCAAGGGTCTTGTTTCCATGGCTGCCCTTTTTACCATAGACCAGCATTTCGTATTTCTTGTTTTCCGGCGCTGCGGCAAGGGCCACATAGCCCTCCCGATAGTTGTTGTCCTCATAGCGGAACTTGGTGGCAAGACCGTAATCCCTTCCCGGAGTGAGGAAATCATAGGCATCCTTGGTGCCCATCTCCACAACCCCGCCGATGGCCCCGCTGCCGTGGGTTACGGAGGATGCACCCTTGACCACCTCCACCCGCTTGAGAAGATCGTTGTCGGAGCGGAAGCTTGAAACCAGGTTGGAGAAAAGGGAGGCGGAGCGACGAACCCCATCCTGCAGAATGATCACGCGGTCTTCCGACTGATACCCAAAACCCCTTATGTTGAATTGCTGGCCCATGCCCCTGCCGGAGTCTCCGCCGGTGCTGACACCGGGAATCTGGGTCATGGCTTCAATCACCGTGCTGGAGCTTTTCAGATCCTCTTCCTTGAGAATGGTGACAGAACCCGGATATTTCTGCACATCTGTTGCAAGATGGGTACCGATGACGGTGATTTCTTCCGTCACAAGGCCTTCCCTTTCCTCCCCTGCGGCGGCATTCCGCGTGGCCTTTTCGGCAAAGGCCGGGGAAATGAGGAAGGGATTTGCCATGGCAAGGCAGAGCAGAAGTTCGCAAAAGCGTCTCTGAAAAGTATCCTTGCCTGCCGTATTCTGTTGTTGTTTGAAAACCCGGTTTTTTTTCCTGGAACTGAACATAGCCTGCTCCTTTTTTGACTTAATTCTTTACCCTTCCCCAGTATGAGAGCAGACACTCGTACAACTATTTTTCTTTGTCAATAAATTTTTTAGCCCTGGTTAAAAAAATAAAAATTTATAAAATTTATATTTTGAATAAAAGATAAGAGTTCCTCAATAGCCTGTGGAGATGGAACTCGTCAGAAGTGGTCAGAAAAATCTGGTACTGAAAAAGGAAACTCCCGGAACCTATGTGAGCGAACCGGGAGAATATTGGGAACAATGCTTTGGACGGCGGGAGTTATGACCCAGGGGAAGATACGTAAGGCAGGGGCTCAGGGAACCCGTCTGTCCAGGATCACTTGAATCCTTCCGGCCTGATCCGGCCGCAGGTAAAGGCGCAAGCCGCTTTTCATGGCCACCACAATGGGGGTACGGCCGCCGCCGCCAACGGACTGGGCCGGAGTCACGGAATCCAGCACAAGGATTTTTCCCGCTGCAATGGAAAGGCCTTCCAGCATGGCAAGGGCCCGGCTGCCGCCGAGGAGCTTTTTTACATGAAAGGGCTTACCCCGGCCCGTTATGGCAAACTGCATTTCGCTTCCGTCCACCTCTCCCCAGATTTTGGCGGCGGTTCCTTCGGTGAGATGGATCATCCTGCTTTCCAGAAGGGCGTGATAACTCATGGGCGGTACCCGGTGCAGCATGCGCAGGTTGTCGTTTTCCCGGATTCCGAGGATTTCAAGCCCATGGGCCAGGCTGCTGCCGCAGACCAGTCCTTCCACATGGCCGGTTTCGCCGGGCCGCATTTCAAGAACCGGGGTCTTGTGGCCGTCGTCGTGGTGGACAATCACCTTGGCGGCCATGCCCCCTGCCAGCACCACATCCCCCTTTGGTCCCTGCACCCGGACAGGTCCGAGATGAATCTCTTCGTCAAGGCGCATGAGTCCGTCACCGGGGTAAACCCCCATGCGGGCCAGCCTGTCGCTGAGAAGGGCATCCGTGACCTCGGACAGGATGAGGGGCGTATCAAGGGGGGCCTGATCCAGGGTGAAAAGCATTCTTATTTTTCTCCTTTGTTCATGGCCGCGTAGGCCAGAATACCGATGGTGGAGGCATTGTGCAGGGCTGCGGATGTGAGGGTGCGGATGCGGCCCATGCTGGCAAGGATGAGGAGCGTTGAGTTGATGCCCACCGCAGACCACAGGGAGTTGTGCAGCACCTTTTCCGTATTTCGGGCAAGGCTTCTGGCAAGGGCAAGGCCTTTCAGGTCGTCCTTCAGAAGCAGCACCTGGGCTGTGTCCCTGGCGAGATCCGCGCCTTCGGCCATGCAGATGCCCACATCCGCAGCAAGGAGGGCCGGAGCATCGTTGACACCATCCCCCACAAAGGCCACTTTTCTGCCCTCCTCTTTCAGCCTTGCGATGATCATGGCCTTGTCTTCGGGCTTCAGGCCCGCATGAACCTCATCCAGCTCAGGAAGCTGATCCGCAATGGCCATGGCGGGTTTCGGCTGATCCCCGCTGAGCATCACAAGGTGGGAAAACCCTTTGGCCTTCAGCTCCCTCAGGATGGCGCCCGCCTCACTGCGCAGGGTGTCCCGCAGGGCCATGAGCCCGATAAGGCGGTTTTCCAGGGCCAGATAGAGGAGGGTCTTGCCTTCCGTATGCAGCTTCTCCACATGAAGGTCTGCCGCAGTACAGGAAATCCCCTCGTCTTCCTCAATGAAGTGACGGCTTCCCACCAGCACCCGTTTTCCATCCACATAGGCGGAAACGCCGTGGGCCACGATGAAGTCCACCTGGCTTGCGGACGGCAGGGGGAGGCCGCGTTTTTTTGCCGCCTGTACCACGGCTTTGGCCACGGGATGACCGTAATGCTCCTCAGCACCTGCGGCCAGGGCGAGGATTGCCTCTTCCGTGAAGTCTTCCAGGGGAAGGATGTCCGTCAGTTCCAGAAGACCGTGGGTCAGGGTGCCGGTTTTATCGAAAATCAGGGTGTCCACACCGCTCAGGGCTTCAAGGGCCTGGGCGCCCTTGAGCAGCACCCCGTTTTGTCCCGCACTGTGCATGGCCGTGCGCACGGCCACAGGGGTGGCGAGCTTGATGGCGCAGGAATAGTCCACGGCCAGTACCGACGAGGCCCTGGCTGCGGAGCCCGTGAGCAGGTAGATGCCCATGCCCACGCCGAAGGTGAGGGGTACCAGCCGGTCGGCCAGGGTTTCACTCCATCGCTGACGGGAAGACTGGGTACGCAGGGATTTTTCAAGAAACTTTCCAATGCGGGCCATGCTGGTTTCCTGACCTACGGAAAGGGCTTCAATGCAGAGCCTGCCGTCTTCAATGATACCGCCGGAAAGCACCTCGTCTCCGGGTTTTGCGTGGATGGGCGCGGATTCGCCGGTGATGGAACAGGCGTTGACCGCCGCTTCTCCGGAAAGCACCCGGCCGTCCACAGGAATCATTTCTCCGGAGCCGCAGATCACCCGATCCCCCACCCTGGCCTGATCCGGAGTGATGAAGACCTCCACCCCTTCCCTTTCCACCCTCAGGCTTTCCACCTGGGGACGGAGCAGGTTTTTGAGCAGGTCATTGGCATCCCGGGTGGTGCTTTCTTCCATGTAGGCGGCAAAGGAAAGCATGGCGCCAACGGTGTTTCCGATGAAATAATCCCGGCGGGCAAGGGACATGAGCCGTACACAGGCATCCAGCACTTCCACCTTGAGACCTTCGGTGACAAGGGTTTCCGCGCCGTTGACCAGGGTGGGAAGGGCGAGAAACCAGGAAAAGGGGCCTTGTACGGATCCGGGCAGAAAGGGCGTGAGGGCTGCGGCAAAGGCGCGGGTGCCCACCTCAAAAAGATCCGGCCCGCCCCTCCTTCGGCCTTCGGGCAGAAAGGCTTCCCGAGGCAGGGTTTTCAGGCGCAGGACAACCTCATCCTTCAGGTCAGCGGCAGGAGCATGGCTCACCACCATGGAACCCGCACCTGGGTTCAGGCGCACCTGTACCACTCCCGGAAGGGCTGCGATGAGGGCTGTGACATAATCCGGATCCAGGGAAGGGTTGGTGAGAGCCCGGCTTTTCACCCGGAACCTTCCCGGCAGACTGTGAACCACCTTGAAGGGAGGATCATCCGGCAGATAGCGGACACGGGTCATGGGGATTTTTTCCCTTTAGGGGTATAAAGGAGGTGGTGCCAGGCGCTCAGGCCCACCAGGGCGGCTCCTGCGATCACATGGAGACGGCGCGAGGTTTTGGAACCTCCCATGCCCGTGATCACGGTGGCTCCCAGACAAAGGGCCAGCCCCAGTTTCACCGCATCCCTTTTTTTCCGGATTTCTGCGGACCTTGATACTTTTCCTCCGGGTCCTCTTCCCTGATATTCCATGGGATTCATGAAAACCTCCTCACGTATGAAATCGGAGCTGGGCAGGGGCATCCGTCCCTCCCCGGCTTTCCATGGCAGGGATTTCCCCGCCATGGAAGGCATGGAAATCAGGATTCCTTCTGGCTCATTTCCGCCCGGATGTCCTGGATCTGTTCCTTAACCTCCTCCACTCCGCCCTGCACCGCAGACCAGATTTTCACCACACCGCCCACAAGGGCCTTCTGGACAGTGGGGTTGGTCAGGATGAGGGCTGCGGCGGCACCCACCACAAAGCCCTTGAGGTAGCCGGAGTTGCGGAAATCCACCCAGCTTTCAAAGGTTCCGGGGGCCTGGGGAGGATAGTAGGCGGGATCGTCCGTATGCACGAGATAGGAATTGGGAAGGGCCTGGTAGCCGTAGGCATAGGCCGCATTGTATTCCTGGGGAGCGTAGGCATAGGTGCCCTGGGGATAGTAGGCATAGGGTGTGCTGTTATGGCTCATGGGGGCTTCTCCTGTAAAAAGCTGAAGATTCAGGATTTTTTGGCGGAAACGGTCTTGTCCGCAAGATACTTCACGCCAATGGTCACGGAAACAAGCCCCAGAAGGGAGAGGGTTCCCCGCAGGCCCACCGCAGAGACCGCAGCCGTTCCAAGGGCGGTGGCAATGCCCGTGGTGGCGCTTTCCTTTAAGACATCCTTTACGGCCTCATCCTTTGTGATTTCCTCTTCCTTCACTTTGCGGATGTTTTTCGCCGTTGCGATGCTGCCGCCCA
Source organism: Desulfobotulus sp. (assembly GCF_034006065.1). Classification (NCBI taxonomy): domain Bacteria; kingdom Pseudomonadati; phylum Thermodesulfobacteriota; class Desulfobacteria; order Desulfobacterales; family Desulfobacteraceae; genus Desulfobotulus; species Desulfobotulus sp. The sequence goes on from NZ_JAVETM010000022.1 coordinate 54,025, forward strand.
CAAGGGCTCCTGCAACCCCCATGGCCAGGGAGGCTCTGGGCGCGACACCGATGTGCAGGCTGGTGGGAGTTGTGTTCTGCATATCCATGCGGCTCATAGGTCTGCCTCCTCTTCTTTTGGGGCATTGTCGGTTTGGGGGGGATTTTCATGGGATTTTTCGGAGGCTGCGCCGGAGAGTCCGGCAAGTCCCCGGGCCAGAATGGCCTTGGGTGCATCCGTGGTGAAGAGCAGGGCGATGCCCGTTCCCACCAGAGCGCCTTTCCAGAAGTCGGAGCTGACGCTCTGGAAGAAGTTCAGGAAGCCTGAAATATCGGGCTGTCCATTGGCAGCCTCACGGATGAGTCCATAGAGATGACCGTAGTGCATGGCCATTTCCTGCTGGGATGCGCTGTTGGGCGGTCCGTAGAAGGGCGCTCCCTGGTATCCGGGTGCATAGCCCTGGGTAAAGGGAGGGGCGTAACCCGGCATGGGCTGAGCACCATGGGGAGAAGTTCCTGCGGAGCCTTTGCAGCATCCGCCTCCGTGACCGGATTTTTCCGCAGCACTGGCTGCGGGATTTTCCTTGGCTCCCTTGCCGCAGGATTCTTCCGCAACCGGAGCCCCCTGGGGCGCAAACTGAGGGGCCTGCCCCGGCATGGGATAACCCTGAGGGGGAAATTTTGGAGGCTGTCCTGGCATGGGATAGCCCTGGGGCGCAAACTGAGGGGCCTGCCCCGGCATGGGATAACCCTGGGGCGCAAATTTTGGAGGCTGCCCCGGCATGGGATACCCCTGGGGCGCAAACTGAGGCGCCTGTCCCGGCATGGGATAGCCCTGGGGTGCGAACTGAGGAGCCTGCCCCGGCATGGGATAGCCCTGGGGTGCGAACTGAGGCGCCTGTCCTGGCATGGCATAGCCCTGGGGCGCAAACTGAGGCGCCTGCCCTGGCATGGGATAGCCCTGGGGTGCGAACTGAGGCGCCTGTCCCGGCATGGCATAGCCCTGGGGTGCGAACTGAGGCGCCTGTCCCGGCATGGGATAGCCCTGGGGTGCGAATTGAGGAGCCTGCCCCGGCATGGGATAGCCCTGGGGCTCGGCCTGGACGCTTTGGGTTTCCCCACACCCTCCCCCTGCCGCCTGATCCCCGCCCTTTTCCCCGCCGCCTCTGGCAGCCGGAGCCTGAGGCTCCTGGGATGCCCCCATATCCGCCTTTTCGCCATAGGCATACCGGGCCTGAATGGCATCGGGTGCCATGGGAGCCCCCTGATAGGGGGGGGCACCGGGGAGTTGGGAGGCATAGTGGGGCTGGCCCATATCCGGGCCCTGAGGCACGGATTTTGCCGCCATGGCGGCACCCTGCATGCCCACCTGGGAAATCTCACCTGTGGCATGTTCTGTCATGTGACCATGGCCCTGTCCGGAACTGCCGGATGGCGGCTGGGCCGGGGCAGAGGGAGGGTAGACTCCGCCCTTGCTGCTCTCTTGATGGCTCATCGGTTCTTCTCCTTAAGGTTGAGGGGTGGGACAAAGGGGCTTGATGTTCAACCCGGTCTGCCTGGCTGGGAACTGCAAAAGAGCTGTACAGATGAAAAAAGGAAGGAATCTTTTTCAGGTATCAACATAGCGGGAGCGAAGCCCGGGTCTGAAGGCTGCTGCGATACAAAAAAGCGGGCCCTCGGGCTCCATGAATAGAGGACCCGTGTTTTGCCCTTCCTGAATAAAAATTACTGAAATCAGAGCTTTATTTCTGGTTTTTTCTGTGCATCACAAGGCCTTGCCCCCTTTTTTTTCTGAAAGCGGAGCAGCCGTGAGGAGTTGGCCAGAACCCCCAGGCTGTGACCCATGTGTACCAGTCCTGCGGCAACGGGGGACAGAAGCCCCAGCGCACCCAGGCTGACCCCCACCAGGTTGGACCCTGTGGCAATCCAGAAATTCTGTTTCACGATGCCGAGGGTGTCCTGGCTCAAGCCATAGATATCGGCAAGGGCTGAGAGGTCATCGGCAGCCAGGGCGATGTCCGCCGCTTCCACGGCCACTTCAGACCCCGCTGTTCCCAGGGCCACTCCCACGTCGGCCTGGGTGAGGGCCAGGGCATCGTTGATGCCGTCTCCCACCACCATGGTTTTCCAGGATGCAGCCATGGCCTGACGTACGATTTCCGCCTTTTCCTCGGGCATGAGGGAGGCGTGGCACTCCTCGATTCCCAGACTGTCCGCCAGCTGTCTTGCCGTGTTTTCCTCATCGCCGGTGATGAGCACCATGCGGCGAACGCCCATTTCCCGGAGCCGCTCCACCACACACCGGGCTTCGGGCCTCACCTTTGAGGCAAATCCCATGAGTCCCATGGGGATTTTATCCTGAAACACATGCAATACCGTAAGGCCCATGCGGCTCATCCTTTCGGATTCTTCCGAAAGAAGGCCTGGGTCCGCATCAAACATGCGCAGAAGCTTGGCATTGCCCACCAGCATTTCCCGACCGTCAATGACGGCCCGCATGCCCATGCCCAGGTGGTATTCACAGACTTCATGGGGAAGGGGCGCAAGCCCCCTGCGCTCGGCCTCGGCCACAACGGCCTGGGCCAGGGGGTGATGGTTATGGGTTTCCGTGGAACAGGCCAGCTGGAGAAGCTCCGTTTCTGCGATGCCGGGCCGGGTGACCACCTCCTGGAGCACGGGCTCCGTTGTGGTGAGGGTGCCGGTTTTGTCAAAAAAGACCAGATCGCATTTACCCGCCTCTTCCAGATAACGTCCGCCTTTGATGAGGATGCGGCTTTTTGCCGCCGCACTGATGGCCGCACTGATGGCCGTGGAGGCGGCCAGTACGGTGGCGCAGGGACAGGCCATGACGAGCAGCACGGTAAAGGCCCGCCAGGCGCTGCCCGTGGTGATGAAGGTGAGAGCGGTGACCCCAAGTCCCACCCGCACCAGGTTGGAGGCCAGCCTGTCGGCAACCCCTTCGATGGGAGCCCGGCTTTCCAGGGCACACTCCACCTTGTGCATGACCCGTGCGAGATAGGTGCTGTCGCCCACAAACTCGGCCCGCACCTGAATGACCCCCTGACGCACAAAGGTACCCGCATGTACCCTGTCCCCTTCCTGGCGGAAAACCTGTTCGTCCCGTCCGGTGATGGGCGCTTCGTTGATGAGGGCCTGACCATGGACGATGACACCATCCACGGAAATCTTTTCGCCCGTGTGCAGAACGACAATGTCCCCGACCCGAAGATCGGATACGTGGCGCTCCACTTCCACTCCGTCGATGAGCACAAAGGTGTGGTGGGAGGTAAGATCCAGAATGGCGGAAATGCTCTTTCTGGAACGTTCCGCAATCCATGCGGAAAGAAGCTCCGCACCGGCGTTGATCCAGAGGATCTCCAGGGCGGTCATGGCTTCCCCGGCCGCGATGGCTGCGGTGCTGCCTGCGGCGAGAAAACCGTCCAGGGTGAGCCGTCGTTCACGGGTTCTTTTCAGGGCAGAACGGATCAAAGGAGCGGTGAGGGCGAAGGTGACAAGGCCGAGGGGGCTGAAGGCCGTCTGCAGGGTGGCGGTTTTGAGGAAGGCGTTGCGCAGTACCACTCCCCCCAGCACCACGGAAACGGCGGCAAAACGGGTGAAGGCCTTACGGACGGCGTGTTCTTCCACGCAGACGCATTCGGGCTTGTCCGCAGCCGGATTTTTTTCAGGGGTTTTCTGTTCAGGGCTGAAAAAAAGTTCCAGAAAGGCCAGGATCTCTTCCCTGGAAACCCTCTGGCGATCATAAACCAGCACAAGGCTTGCGCAGCGGGGATTGATGCGGGTCCAGGCAATGCCTTCAAGGTCAGCGGCCTTTTCCTGAAGCCTTTGCGCCGTATCCGACAGGCGGAGGTGCAGGGCATGGATGCGGATGCGACCGGGGATGTCGTGGCGGATGGCGAATCTTTTTTTCATGGCTCTTCTCCCCTGCGATGAACAGGACAGAAACGGACAGGGCAGACATCGGATGCCTGCCCCGCCGGATGTGAAAGAAATTTCAATGAAAATCTTTTAAGAAAACCCTACACCATCAGGGGATGTCTGTCACCTGAATCCAGAGCACCGCTTCCTGGGCCAGGCCCTTGTCCTTGTAGCTGTCCTCGGGTCCGACACCCAGGGCGGCAATCCCCCACCATCCTGCCTT